>NZ_BAAAHH010000006.1:85358-239257 GCF_039525175.1 Actinocorallia libanotica | reverse complement strand
GCCCGGCGAGCGCGCGAACGCACAGCTCAAGTCATGGCGCATCCTGCAGAAGCTGCGGTGCAGCCCCGGCAAGGCCGGCCACCTCGTCAAAGCCATCGCCGTCCTGCAGAACCACCGAACCGCTCAAGCCGCCCGAGGATGAAAGAGGCTCACTGTACGTCACAGCGGTTCAATCTCAGGTGTCGAGCTCGAAGGCTTTGGTGAGTGTCTCGATGGTGAAAGAGTTCCTAAGACGGCAAGCGCTGTTTTGGTTGGCGAACAGACCGGAAGCGCTGATGGCCTCCTCCCGAGGGAGCGCGCTTATCCAGCGGACGGGGACCACGTATTCGGCGGTTGTGGCGTCGTCCTCGTCTGAGTGCCGGTAGGAGGCCTGCAAGGGAAGCTCGCGCAAGGGTCGCTGTTGGCCGTCGATGATGACTTCGGCTTCGCTGAAGGCGTGTGCTTCGCCGATGACTTCGCCGACGGCGACGTATCCGGTCTGGGGAATGTAGACGAACACCCTGCCTCCCAGAGGGAGGGCACGCAACGTTCGGCTGAACCATAGGCCGCCGCCTGCTGAGACGAAGCCGTAGGTGCGGGCGTCGTCCCAGTTGCGGTGGCCTCCTTCTTCGCCGAAGGAGACGTACCAGTCCTGCCCGTTCCATTCTTCGCGGGTACCGCGCCGACGGCCGGCGGTCCGGGAGACGGTTGAGGTCTCGCTGACCAGCCAGCTCCGTGCCAGGTAGCGGCGCCCGTCGTCTTCGAAGTAACGAAAGAACAGGATGTTGACCGGTACTGCGTAGGAGCTGAGGTAGTTGACGATGCGCTCGGTGGCGACGTCGGCATCGTGGGCCACAACCGTCAGGTGATGGGAGGAGTTGAGGTCCTCGGGCGGGCTCTGGCCGAAGACCTCGGAGAAAGCGACGTCGAAGGCAGCGCCTGCCGCGTAAGCCTCATGAAGGTCGCGGACGTCCTGGTTGGACAGGCTGGCTACCCAGGAGCCGTAGTCGAGCACTTGTGCCACCACATCCCTGGGGGTTCGGTCTCGTTTCAGTTCCAGGACGTGCAGGTTGCCCTCGCCGTCGATGGCGAGCAGGTCAATGATCCCGCCTGTGCTCGTGGACACCTGGCGGCCGATGATCAGAAGAGGGTCACCGAGAATGTCGGGATCCTGCTCGATGAGCCGCTCCAACTGCGTCTCCAGCTCGATACCCGTGGAGCGAATGCGTTCAGGAACGTCGCCGTCTACCCGCCATAGCCCTACCTCTACCGGCATGAACCCTCACCTCTCGATGGATTCTTCTGTGGAGCCGCTCGGATTACCGGTCCGCACGATTTATCGAGCACATCACACACGGGGCATAGCGGGCAGCTGTATTCGCCAAAGAGGCTTGAACGGCATCGAATCCCGCCGCGCGGGTCTGCTGTTCCTTATGACGCCCAGACCATCCAGCTCAAACGGCACCAGACCGGCTGCAAGAACGGAAAAACCACAATCAGGACTGTCTACGCCGTCACCAGCCTGCGGCCTGGACGTATCACCTCCACCTGGCTCGCCTCTTTGATCCGCAGGCACTGGCAGGTCGAAGCCCTGCACCACACCCAAGAGGTCACCTACAACGAGGCGCATATGCATCGGCATCGGCATCGGCACCGGCACCGCGATCTGGATCGACAGGCCTTACTTTTCAGCAATAGGACAGTAGCCTTCGCCGTACCCGGAAGCTACTTTTTGTCAGGTCGACAAAAAGTTAATCTCGCCACATGACCGAAGACCACTGGACACCTCCCGCCGCCATGATCGCGGTCGATTTGGTGATCTTGACGCTACGAGAGTCCCGCCTGCACGTCCTGCTCATCGAGCGCGGCGTTGAGCCTTTCAAGGGAACCTTCGCGCTTCCAGGCGGCTTCCTAGAGCACGTCGAGGAAGACCTCACCGCAGCGGCTCATCGCGAGCTGGCGGAGGAGGCCACCATGGATGTCGAGACGCTGCACCTGGAGCATCTGGGTGTGTACGGCTCCCCCAGGCGTGATCCGCGCGGCCGGGTGGTGTCGGTTGCCTATCTGGCGATCGCGCCGAGGCTGCCGGACCCGATCGCCGGGTCGGACGCGGCCGACGCCCGATGGCAGCGCGCCGACCGGGTGCTCTCCGGAGAACTGGAGCTCGCATTCGATCATCGGCAGATCGTCGAGGACGGAGTCGAACGTGCCCGCACCAAGCTCGAATACTCCGCGCTGGCGACAGCATTCTGCGGACCGACCTTCACGATCACCGACCTTCAGCGGGTCTACGAGGCGGTCTGGGGCATCGTGCTCGACCCCCGCAACTTCTACCGCAAGGTCCAGAAGACCGACGGATTCATCGTTGCGGCAAATCAGGAACACAAGGCCACCTCCGGGCGGCCGGCCAAGCTGTTTCGGGCCGGTCCCCGCAAAGTCCTGTATCCACCGATGGTGCGGCCGACCGAGACATCGAACACGAGGGGCGAAGAGTGAGCAGCAATCTCATCGTCGTCCTCACGGCACTGGACGTGGAGTACGACGCCGTCCGCGAGAAGTTGAGCGACCCGCAAATACACCGACATCCGCAAGGAACCCGTTTCGAGGTCGGCCGACTCGTCGGCGGTCGATGCCGGATCGCGCTCGGCCTGGTCGGCAAGGGCAACCAGGCTGCGGCGGTGCTGGCTGAACGCGCCATCACCGAGTTTGACCCGGCTGCGCTGCTCTTCGTGGGGGTGGCGGGCGCCCTGCACTTTCATCTCGCCCTCGGGGACGTCGTGGTGGCCACCCATGTCTACGCGTTCCACGGTGGGACGAGCGAGGACGATGGGTTCAAGAGTCGCCCCCGAGTGTGGGAGGTCTCGCACGGCGCAGACCAGATTGCCCGGCATGTAGCACGTGACCGCACCTGGATGGACGAGATCCGAACCGGCCGTCGGGCGCCCGAAGTGCACTTCGGGCCGATCACGGCCGGCGAGGTGGTCCTCAATTCCGCAGTTTCAGCACATGCCCGCTGGATTCGACAGCACTACAACGACGCCCTCGCGATCGAGATGGAAGGCGCCGGTGTGGCCCAGGCAGCGCATCTGAACAGGGCGCTTCCGGTGGTCGTGGTCCGAGGCGTCAGTGACCGGGCCGACGGGACCAAGGAGACCACCGACCGAGAGCAGTGGCAGGCAAGGGCCGTGGCCAATGCAGCGGCGTTCACCACAGCTCTCGCCGAGAGCCTGGCCGCCGAGGCACGCGACCACGATCGGTCGACGGCAAACGGAACGAGAGGGAACCTGGAGATGAGCGAGATGATCCACAACGTCGCGAAGGACAACGCCCAGGTCGGCGTGCAGGCAGGCCGGGTATACGGCGGCATCCGCGTGTACGGCGGGCAGGATGCGCAGACCGATCCCGCCGAGGCGATCGCCGCCCTGGAGACCCGGCTCCAGCAAGCACATGCGGCGGAACAATTGGACGAGAACACCTACAGTGCGGCGCTGGAGGAACTCGCCACCGCGCGCGAGGTGCTGCGGTCGAACGGACCGCAGGACATGGGCACGGTGACGCTGGCTCTCAAGAAGGTCCGCGGACTCGTCGGGGACGTGGCCGCCCTCGCTGCCGAAGTGACGAGCATCATCGCCCTCGTCCAAGGCTTGACATGACCGAGCCGGGCAGCACCACCGAGCCGGGCGCCGCGGAGGGCAACTACGCAGGGGATTTTGCTCATGTCGGAGTCCAGGCGACGACTGTACACGGCGACGTCAACTACTACTCATCGCCTGTAGACGCATCGCCCAAGGTGAAATTCGCGACCGGAGTCAGGTTGCTGGAGGGCGGCATGCCGGGCAAGGCGCGACAGCTCATCCACGAGGCCGTGGTGGACGGTCACACTGGCAACAAGGTCTGCTTCCACTGGCAGCTCGCCCTCCTCAGCGGCAGGACCTGGCATGAGATGCCGCACGAGGACATCATGAGGCTGCGGCAGGCGCCGACGATCTGTCGCGTGACCGCCGGGGATTCCTGGGCGGACGGGGTGGAGATCGTGCACCGCCTGCTGAACTCCGTCCAGCAGGGCAACACAGACCCAGGCCCCCTACTCAAGGACTTCGACGAACTTTACGACCCCCAGCGTGCCATGATCCTGCGGCATCTGGAGCTGTTCCTGGACGGACCGCTCAAGAACCAGATGTGGCATCGTGCCCTGCAGGACGCCAGGCGGGACCAGATGGACGGCGACAGAGCCGACCGCGTCTGGAAGTTCTTCCACCCCGAGCCTGCCAATCCTCGGCAGCAGGAACCACGACCGCCCAATATCCCCGTCGGCACCTGGGTGCGGGCGGTGGTGGCGACGGTTGTGCTCGCGGTGGTGCTGCTCCACATCGGATACCTGCTGGTGCGAGGGCTCCAGGTGTACGCGCTCGCGGTATACCTGCTGAGCATCGCCGGTGGTTGTCTGGCCGCGCGCGGCGGCCTGGAATGGCGCTTTCGCACCGAGCGGTGCAGAGCCAAGGACCAGGAGTACGCGGCGCCACGGACACGTACGGCTCAGCCACCGCCCGGCGGCTTCGCGAACAAGGTCGACCAGAGTTTCAGACGCTACTTCGGCAGATACGTGCCGCGCCAGACGGACCGCGCCACTTGGCTGGCCGAGACGGCGGGCATTCGCAAGAGCTTGCGCGACGAGATCGTGGAGGTCTACCGCGAGCAGCGGATCGGCGTCGAGAGGATCAGCTGGCTGATCCGGTACCGGGTGTCCGAGGTTAGGAAGCAGTGGGAGAACGGAACGCTGTTCGCCTACCGATACGAACTCGCCACTCCCCTGTCGACCAAGATCCTGACGCTGATCGGCCTCGCCATCACCGTGTTCGGGGGTTCCCAGGTCATGGAGAGCGCGATGCGGCTCGCCCCGCTGAGCGCGGCTCGTTCGACGGCCCTGGCCCTGGCGGCCGGAGTGATCACCGCTCTTGCCTGGCAGCACATCATCCTGGAATACAGGCGGTACGCGGCTGACAAAGCCGAGGCCACACGGACGCAGGAAGGCTGCCAGGCGGCTTACGAGCGCTGGAAGCAGAAGCTGGCCGACAAGCCCACAGACTTGGAGATGGCCGCTTGGCTCGACCGTGACCGCAAGGTGCTGCTGAACGAGGCGCTGCGCCATTACGGCCTGTCCATGAGCGACATCATCGCCCACGCGTTCATCGAGACACCCGGCCCCCGCACCAAGCGCGCCCGCGTACAGAACGGCCCCTGGCGCTACAGCCGCTACCGGCTATTCCTCTTTCTCCTCACCTCCGACGGGATACGCCAACTCAGCTCCGAACTCGACTTCGAGCGGGGCACCCTCCACGGCTGGAACCGAGTCAACTACCGCTATGAGGCGGTCGCGGCCGTGCGAGTGCACCAGCCGAACGACGACGAATGCAGATTCGAACTCACCCTCGTCAACGGCGAGCAGATCAAGTTCAACGTGTTGACCCCAGGCCAGGAAGAACTCCAGATGAACGAGGCTCACGGCGCAGTGTCGGAGGTGACACTGGACGCCGCGGGGTTCCACCACACCCTCCATGTCATGGAAGGGATCGCCGCCGAAGGAAAACAATGGATCAAACAGGAACGACGGCGGCAAAGCAAACAGAACGTTGCGTAGGCTGCGACATCCATCCCAGCGCGCAGCCGTTGAAGATGTAGCTGTCGGAGACAAAACCGAAAACTCTACAGACCCGCCCGCGGAAGCCGGAGGCTCGAGGATGCCTGCTCCTCCATTAGATCCGGCGAGTTTCACCGGCGAAGTGGGCCACAGGGCAGAACGCAGGGCGCGAAGGGTCCGTGCTCGTCTACGTACAGCCTCCTACTGCTGCGCCTGCCCATTCCCGCGGCTGGCTGTGCTCCGTGAACTCTCTGTCACCGACAAGCTGTTCTGTTTGGAAGCACAGTGCAAGAAATGTCCGATATTCAGCTGGATCCGACCCACTGAACCTCCATGACATAACAAAAAGCCAATCAAGACCCTCGATTTTTGATCTTGATTGGCTCAAGGTTTGGAAAAGCTCCCCTAACGGGAAGCGGTCCACACGGCTACACGATCACGGTGCCGGCCGCATTCCTAACCGCTGGGTGACAGCTTTGGCGAGAACGACGGTTGAACCTATCCGCAAGGGCGCTGCTGTCCGGAACCTTCTGGGCGACCCAGCTTCCGAGGTGGGCGACGCCGGACAGCTGGCAAACGGTGCGTACTGCAGTGCTCGATGCCAAGGCACGCCTCCGTGGGACAGCTCAGCAGTGAGCGAGAGGACTGAAGGGTGAGCGGGGTACGTCGATGCCTTCGGGCCGTGACTGGACGGGACAGGGCAGGTGTGTGAGACAGACTCGGACAACCCTCCGATGTGAGACAGGATGAGGGCAGCTCAGACGAGGACATGCTGATGTCACACCGACCCAGCAGAAACCGAGTACACGGAAAATATCGGTCTAACCCGTGTACATCGCCAACATACATAACTCTCGATTGAGATTGACGTCCCGTGTACGCTGGAACTATGACGGGCAATGTCGCTTCATCGGTCGGACCTCTTGTCACCGGTTCCGAGATCGCTCGACTGGCCGGAGTCACTCGGGCCGCTGTCTCCAACTGGCGTCGGCGCTACGACAACTTCCCCGCGCCGGCGGGAGGTGCCGCGAACAGTCCGCTCTATGCGCTTGCCGAGGTCCAGGAATGGCTGAACAAGCAGCGCAAAGGCCAGGAGGTGTCACCCGAGGTCGAGCTGTGGCAGGCCATGCGGGCCACGTACGGGGAGCAGATGATCACTGGTCTGGCAGAGGTGGCCGCAGTGCTGGCCGGAGAACATGAGTCGAGACTGCCGGATGACGTCGCCACCCGTGTAGGGAAGCTCGCTCAAACCGAAGCGCCCATCGACCTCCTGAACGCACTGACTGAACGGTTTACGGACTCCGCTCGGCGTGCGGGATCGGACCAGGTGACTTCCGAGCGCGTGGTAAGGGCCGTGTGCCACTTCGCCCCCGAGCTGCCAGGCGACGCCACAGTCTTCGACCCGGCCTGTGGAATCGGGGTGCTGCTCCTATCTGTTGCCTCCGAAGCCGGGATGCGCTGCTGCGGCCAGGAAATGGATGTCGACAGTGCCCGTTTCGCACAGCTCCGCGCCGACCTCCTGGGCCGATCAGGCGTACGTATCGTGGCAGGTGATTCCCTTCGTGCGGACGAATGGCCGGACCTCAAAGCGAATCTGGTGGTCTGCGACCCGCCGACCGGCGTGACTGAGTGGGGGCGAGAGGAGCTGCTGCTCAACTCCCGCTGGGAACTTGGTACCCCGTCCAAGGCCGAAGGGGAGCTCGCATGGCTCCAACATGCCTATGCGCACACCGAGCCCGGCGGCCAGGTCCTCATGGTCATGCCAGCCTCGGTCGCCTACCGCAAGGCAGGCCGCCGCATCCGATCAGAACTCGTACGCCGGGGCATCGTGCGCCAAGTAGTCGCCCTGCCACCGGGGACGGCGACCTCTCACGCGCTGCCCGTCCATCTGTGGTGCTTGCGGCGACCCGAGAACACGGGAGGCACGGATACGAACCACACCGTGCGCATGGTCGACCTGACCGGCAACAGCCCCGACGGCAGCCTGGAACCACGCCCCGAACAGGTCATCGACGTGCCTCTGATCGAACTCCTCGACGACACTGTCGACCTGACCCCCGGCAGCCATCTCCGGTCCCGGCACCGCGACTATCTCGGCGAGTACGCCGCCCTGCGCAAGGAGCTGGAGGAGCAGATCCGCCGACTTGCCGCACTCCTGCCCGAGCTTGCGGCGGGTGGCGGACCGGGCTCACTGGACACCGCGACCACCAGCGTCGCGGATCTCGCCCGCGCCGGACTCGTCACCTACGACGGTCCGGAACCAGTCTCGGCCAGCGAACAGCTCGACACGGACTATCTTCAGGGATTCTTGCGCAGCTCCGCCAACACCCGCCGGTCCACAAGTGCCAGTGGGACCTACCGTCTTGATGGTAGGGGTTCGCGTATTCCCCGCATGCCCATCGGCGAGCAGCGTCGGTACGGCTCTGCCTTCCGAGCCCTGTCGGCATTCGAGGAAGGAATGCGCAAGGTCGACGAGCTGAGCCGGCAGCTCGCCGAAGTCGCCCGCGACGGCCTTGCCGCGGGCGCCTTGGCCCCGGAGGAGTGAGGAAGATGCGGGGTAACTCCGGAGTGAGACCCCGCACCTACTCTGTCTGCTGGCCGGTCAGGCGGCGCGTGGCAGAAACGGGCTCGGAGTTCCGCTCCACGTCACACTCAGCGCTTCGCGAGCGCGAGTGCAGGCGACGAAGAGCAGGCAGCGTTCCCGGAGCAGGTCGGCGTCGTGCTGCAGCGGGTCCACCTCGCGCGGGGTGATCTCACGAGCGAACGGGACGGTGCCCTCGGTGACACCGAGGACGGACACCGCGCGGAACTCCAGCCCCTTCATCGCGTGCATCGTTGCCAGCCGTACCCCCTCGGTCCCCTGCGCGGCCTGTCCCTTGACACGCAGCACCGGGACGCCCGCGGCCTTCAGTTTCTCCTCGGCCGCGTCCAGCGAAAGGTTGAAGCGTGCACACACGCCGATCTCATGTGGCGCAAGGCCCTCGGCGAGCAACGCCCGGACCCGGTCCACCAGGGCCTCTGTCTCCTCCTGCCGGGTCGCGTACCCCTGCACCTGGGGGCGGCGTCCGTGGAGCAGGGAGCGGTACCCGGCCAGCGAGTCCGTTCCCTCGCCTTCGAGCGCGTCGACGGTGACGAGCGCGAGGAGCCGCGCAGACCAGGCGAGGATCTCCTCGGTTGAGCGGTAGTTGACGCGCAGCCGGAAGCTGCGGCCGACGGTGGTGATGCCCAGGGAGCCGAGCGAGACCCGGGAATCGTAGATCCGCTGATGCGGGTCGCCGGTGACGAACAGGTCGTCGGGGCCGGGCGAAACCGCGGCGCGTAGCACACGCCACTGTGCGGGGTGCAGGTCCTGTGCCTCGTCGACGACGACATGGGCGTACGGAGCCGGCCCGCCTGCGAGGAGTTCCGCCGCGCGGGCGCAGACGCGCAGGTGTGTGGTCTTGCCGCGGCCGCGCAGGAACTGTTCGAACCGCTCCACGCCGCTCCACACCTCCCGGCGGCGAGTGTGGCCCAGGCCGGTGCCGCGGCCGCGGCGGCTTGCGCCGAGGTAGGCGTCGAGATCGCGGAGGTCCTGGCCGAGAATGACGTGCCGGTACTCCTGGGCCAGGAACTGGGCGGTGAACGGCAGATCGAGCTGCTTGACGGCCTTCTCCCACAACTGCCGCTGTTCCCCTTCTCCGATCGGTCTGGGTGCAGCCGCCAACTTGGCGCGCACGATGCCGTTCGCATAGGCGTCGACCGTCGTCACGTCGATCCGGGCCAGGAGCTTCTCGTCCTCGTCGAGGAGCAGGCCGAGCATCTCACGCAGTCCGGCAGCGAGCGCGTTCGTGAATGTGGTGAGCAGGATACGGCAGTCCTCGGAACGGCTGAGCAGGTGCTTGACCCGATGCAGGGCGGCCACCGTCTTGCCTGTCCCGGGGCCGCCGGTGACCTGTACAGGCCCCCTGTACGAGGTGCGGTAGGCGACGCGCCTCTGGGAGGGGTGGAGGAACACCCGCCAGGCATCGAACGGTTTCTCCAGGATCTCCTCCAGCTCCTGCGGCCCGGTGACCAGGCGGATACGCGCCGGAGTGTTGGTGATCACCGTGGCCAGGTCTTCCACCGGCTCAGCAGGCGCATCGGCGGGCCGACGGACAGCCACGACGTCCCGGTAGACCTCCTCCGGGCTGAACCCCTCGGCGAGGTACTGCAGTACCTCCAGCTGATCCTCCGGCAGGAGCGTGGAAAACGCCTCCAATTGAGCCTTGTCCACAAGCGAACGCGCGGCGCGCAGCACCTGGTCGTCGATGCCGAGCTCGCGCAGTGTGCCGTCGGAGACGTCCGCGAACAGCAGCCGTGGAGCCGTGCGTGCGGCCGTCTCGTACAGCGGTGTCAGCTCGTCCAGGGCGACGGCGTTGCGTACCTCCAGGGCCCGGGTCGCGGAGTTCGCGCTGTACAGACGCTTCGCCGCCCAGGTATAGGCGTCGTCGTGCGGCAGGACATTGACCAGAAGGAACATGTCGCTGCCGTCGTCGGGGGCAAGGACGACGCCCCGCCAGAAGTCGGTGATGCGAATGGTGCGCATGCGCGGGTCACGGGCGTTCTTTACGGACTCCAGGTGCAGTCCCTTGTCCGCGTTGAGTTCGGCGACGCTCATGGCCTGGAATTTCGTCATGGCCTTGCGCACTCCGGCTCGAACCTGCTTCTCCAGAGTGTCGTAGCCGTCCCAGAAACTCTGGGCGAAGGCGAGCCGGGGCATGAGGTCCCTTCCTTTCTGCCTGGCGGTGTTTCATGGTCACGGATGCGAGGTGGCTCCAGCCAGCCGTCCGGCGATCTCCTTCACAGCCAACAGGATCTGTACGGGTTCGCGGGAGAGGTCGAGGCTATGCTGGTACAGTCGCACTCCCCGTCCGTCCGGCCCTGCCGTCGTTCCACGCACCTCATGGAAGCGCTCGGGCTGCCGTCCCGCCGCGTACACCAGATGCGCCTCAGGCAGAGCGAGCACGGTGGCATACGCCAGCGCCTGGTACAGGTCAGCGTTGAGGAGTCCGTCGGCCTTCTCGACCTTGTACTTGGCGTCGACGACGGCGAGCGGAATGCGGCCGTCGCCGGTGCGGACGACGAGATCGGGGCGTATCCGTACGATCCCTGCCGTGTCGAGGTGGTGGGGGTCCTGGAGGCGCGCGGTCAGGCCGTGCTTCCGAAGGGCTTCACACAGGGCGACCGTGACGAAGTCCTCGAACAACTTGTTCATGTCAAGCAGGAAGCCGTCGACAGTGAGCGGTTCGGACCCGGTCGGCCGGTGTTCCGGTGAGGTGCCGCGCAGGACGGCTTCGGCGAGCCGCAGCGCGGGCTGGTAGCGGGAGTTCAGGCGTGACGGCTGCCAACGCGGCAGTTCTTGCCCCCGTACCAGTGGCAGCGCGTCGGCGAGACGTACGCGCTGATGGGCGAGACGCCGTCGGACGGGACCGGGCACACCCGGCAGCCGCAGCAACCGCTCGATGGCGGCGCGCAGAATGCGGTTCTCGGCGGTGTCGGCGGTGTACGCGTCGTAGGCGATCTCCACGGGCGGTGTACGGCCGAAGTGCCGCCGGATCTGCTCAGCCTCGCGCAGCCGTCCGCGCACGACCAGCGCAGACTCCTCCACCTCCCGGTAGCCCTGCAAAACCCCCTGTCGCAGCGCCGCGTCGATCTGCCGCTCCACGGCATGTGCAAGTGCGGGCACGACGTCGTCGTACGCTCCGGTGTCGACGGTGCCCTCCCGGCTGTCACGCCAGGCTCGTGCCGGGTCGAGACTGAACCCGAGGAGAAAGAACAGCCGGCTCACGGGGGTCTTGGGCATGATCCGTACGACCGGGCCGCCGGGCGTCCGCACGGCGCCGACCCGGCTGCCCGCCCGCAGCAGCCAGTGCCCGCCCCGGCCGGGATCCGGGGTCGCGCTCTGCAGAATGTCCGAGGCGGCGAGGGCCCGCCCGGCCTCAGAGCCCAGTGGGACGGAGACGGCGGGCCCGTACTCGCGCAGCGTCACCTCAAGCACGGGCACGGTCACGAGCGCTGCTCGCGCAGCGAGTCGAGGCCGTATCGAGCGGTGACGTCGAGGCCCTCGCCGTAGTGGTGCTCCTCAAGCAGCGGCAGGATTTTCGTGCGCCAGGTCCGTTCGAGGCCGCCGTCGCGGTACACGCCCGGCTTCATCAAGTACGAGGGACCGATGGCGAAGTCGGCGTCGTCGATGCGGGCGTTGAGGGCGTCGAGGAAACGGGCGGGCTCCGGGTCCCTGCCCTCGCGCTTGAGCCAGCGCGCGAGCAGCCCGGCGGTCGGCTCGGCGCGCGGGGACAGCTCCACGAACGCGAAACGGCGCCGCATCGCCGTGTCGACCAGAGCGATCGACCGGTCAGCGGTGTTCATCGTGCCGATCACGAACAGATTCGGCGGCAGCGCGAAGTCGTCCCCGGAGTAAGTGAGGCGGACGGACCTCGTCCGGTACTCCAGGAGGAAGTACAGCTCGCCGAAGACCTTCGCCAGATTGGCACGGTTGATCTCGTCGATGATCAGGAAGTGCGGGATGTGCCGGTTACCCTCGCGGGAGGCGAGATCGGCGAGTTCCCGCAGCGGGCCCGCCGTCAGCCGGAAGGCGACCTCCCTCGTCTCGGGATCCTCCACGGGCCGGAACCCCTCGAAGAAGTCCTCGTAGGCATACGAAGGGTGGAACTGCACGATCTTGACCTGCTCCGGGCCGCCGCCCAAGTACTCGGCCAATTTGATCGCCAGATACGTCTTACCTGTGCCCGGCGGGCCATAGAACACCAACTGCCGTTCATCGAGAAGCAGTTCACGCATCTCCTCCAGCCAGGCACGATCGTGGACCAGGAGGTCCGCGGCGAGCGCCTCGGTGATGTCCGGCAGCGACAGCTCCCGCTGCGTTGGCCGTTCGACAGCGGGGTACTCACCGGCGTTGTCGGTTGCTGCCGGGTCCGTACGCTCCGTAGGCCCGATGAGCCCGTCCAGCGCATCCAGGACGCCGGTCAGATCGACGACATCATGCTGAACGGATAGTTTCTGCTGCACTTCCTCCGGCAGCTCCTCGTACGCATGGCTCTGCGGCAGCCAGCCGACGGTCCTTCGCAGATTTGACAGCCCGCCCGGCAACGAGGTTTGCGTGGCCTCCCCAGTGATCCGCCCGACGTGCAGTCGTCCGTCGCTGATGGTGGCCACCGTGTCGCCCACGCGCATCTGCGTCAGGAACGCATGCAACTCGTCAACGAGGCCCCGCTTCTGGTTGTACGAGGCTGCCCCCTCGTACCCCTCCTCCACGTAACGGCGCAGCGCGCTCTTGGTCGGATCGGTCTCCTCCAGAGGCGGCAAGTGAGCCCCCGCGAGCGAGACGAACCCCTCCTCCAGCCACAACTGCCGCACCAGGTTGCGCCCGGAGACATTGGAGCCGCGCACCAGCCATGCCTTGCGTGGGGCGCGCCAGCCAATGGACAGATAGTCGGCCAGCGGGTGGCCCTCAGTAGTTCGCCAGGACTCCGGGCCGGAAGCGTCGTAGCCGTAGACCAGCGCTGCAGCGGCCGAGGAGGAGTTGCACATGATGTCCCGGGTCGCCACCCAACGTTGCGGTGCTTCCGGCCGGTCAGACTCGGCATGCGCGTCGACGAGCCCGCTACTCGCGCGCAACTCTGCACGGAACCGACGCGCGTGGTCACCGAGTCCGAGCCGCACCTCGGCGGCCACTATCGAACCCTCCTTCAGGAGAAATTTGTGTGAACCGCCGCCGAACTCCGCGAGCAGATATCCACACGCCTCGCCGCCGTCTTTGGGAAGCTTGATGCGGAATTTGGGAGTGCCAGGGAGGCGGTCGGGGTGCGGCATGGGTGACCTTCCGAAGTAGGGCGGGGCATGCGCGAACACCGAACACTTTACCCGTTGACACTGTCAAGCGACTCATGATTTCTGTAAACAAATCCACCCTTTGCGTTGACGACGTAAACAGACTGATCCTAGAGTGTGGATCCGTCCGGCCAACTCTTTCGGGCGAAACTGGCGTGTGGCCGCTGGAGTAGGAGCGTTATGCGTGGGGAGTCCATAACCGAGACCGAGCGGCGCACGATCGAAGCGGAGTTGCCATCCGTCATCGAGAGACTGACGCGCTGCGCGTCCCGTGCAGGCGTTGTCAGCCAGCGGACCTTCGCGTTGGAGGCGGAGCGACTTGGGCTGAGGACCGACGAACAGCAGCGAAGGTTTCGTAACGGGCTGGCCGCTGCTGGCATTCACGTGAAGCCGTCGCGCCGGGGACGGGTGAATCCCCGCCCCGCTCCCGCCACCGACCTTGAGGCGCGGGCGGCGACCTCCTCGACGAAGGCATCCACCCCACCGAGCGTTGCTTCTGAACCCGGGCTCGCCGCGACCGAGACAGCCAGACGCCTGGCCCAGGCCCGACGCATGCTGGCCCGCTACGCCGACGCCAACGGGAGCGTCAGCAAGCTCGCCCACGACGGAGTTGTACGGCTCCACAGGCTCAGCCCTGCCGAAGCGCGTGAGCTGACTGTCGACTTCCCGATCACTCACTCTGGAACGCCCCGTGTACCCGCCGAGCCGGTGGAGCGTCGTGAGGCCCGCTCCGCTGCGTCTGCACTTGCTCCGACGTCCAAGGCCACACCCCAGAGGCCGCCGATCGGTGGGAAGCGTGCCCGAGTTGCGTCCACCGCCATGGACGCACAACTGGCTGACGCCGTCCGCGTGGCTCGGGCCGTCCTGGAGGAGGATCGGTGGCGGCAGGAGCCAGCCAAGGTCCTACTGAAGGCGGACGAGGAAGTTGGGCTCGCCGTTCTTCTGCGGAGCGGTACAGACCGCCTCAGCCGCGACATCCCTGCCGAGGAGATCGCCGCGCTGTCCCGTGATGGCGAGCGGTGGCGCGCTTACGAGTGCCTCGTCCGCCACAACCAGCGGCTCGTGCGGAAGATCGCGCAGGGCTACCAGGGGCACGGATTGGACATCGAGGACCTCGTCCAGCATGGAACCATCGGACTAATGCGCGCGGTGCGCAAGTTCGATGCCACCAAGGGCTACAAGCTCTCGACCTACGCGACGTGGTGGATCAAACAGGCCATCACTCGGGCCATCGCTGACGAGGGCACTCTGATCCGTGTACCGGTGCACATGCACGAAAAGGTCAGCAAGGTAGCTGCGGCTGAGCGCAAGCTGCTGAGTAAGGGCCGAGCCAGAACCGTCGACAACGTCGCCTACGCCACCGGCTTTACCTTTGCCGAAGTGGAGGAGGTGCGCAGGATCAGCCGGCCCACCGACTCCCTGGACCGGATCATCGGAGACGACACCGCCCTGGGCGACCTCATCATCGGGCCGAGCCGACTGCCCGGACCCGCTGTCGTGTTGATTCGCAAGGAGCTTCAGGCACGACTGCGGCACGTCCTGGAGCATCTCTCCGAACGTGAGCGGCATGTCCTTGTCCGGCGCACCGGTCTTGACGGTGACGAGCCGGACACGCTGGAGGACATCGGGGTCGTCTTCGGTGTCACTCGTGAGCGCATCCGCCAAGTGGAATCGAAGGCCAAGTCGAAGTTTCGTGGCCAGCTGGTCCGCCACAGGATGATCCCGTCGCACCTCTAAACCGACCGTATCTCACGGCGGGCCCACAGCTGTTCCCACTCAACGCCCCCACCTGATCGAAGGAACCCGCACATGGATCCGCGCCAGGAGCTGGTCGACTACCTCACCCGCCAGCTCGTCGGCCCCGCCGACGGTGACGACGAGGTACTCGACGCGCCGCCGGACCGGCAGTACCTGATGGGCACGCTCTATCCGCAACAAACGGACCGCCAGCGCCGACTCGACCTCGCCGCCGACGACCCCGAGGCACCCGGTGCCGAGCAGGACGCCCCCGACGTGGACCCGGCCCCCGACCCCGTGCCCGAGACCAACAGCTGGCTGCCCGCGTCCCTTGGCATCAGCTTCTACACCGATGCCGTAGACGTCGAGGTGAGCTGCGCCGCCGCCCGCTACGAGACGCAGCGGAACGGACCCGGACGCGGGCGGCGCTGGCAGCGCATTCCCCTCAGGCCCGAGACACACGCAATCGGTCCTGACCGGGAGGAGGTGCCGGTCTTCGACGGCCGCGCGAAGATCCAGCTGACCCGCCGCTCCTACGGCGCGGGCACCCTCATCACCGTGGCTCTAGTCAACGAAAAACACCATGACCCTGCCGATGACAAGGCGCCGGACTGGGACGACATGCTGTTCCAATGCCGGCTCAGCGTCCGCCCCGCCGATGGCGCCGTGCTGCCATATCCCAGCGTCCGGCTCGCCAGTCGCGATCCCGAGGAACGCGAACTGCGCCTTCAGTACCGGCACATCGTCACCCACGCCGTCGGCCACGGCTGCGCCGTCCGCGAGGCCCACAGCAAAGACGGCGATGTCGAGCTCCTCGTCTCCGAAGCCCTGCCACGCGCCGAAGTACCCGCCATCCGAGCCGGTGGCCCGCTCGAGGCCCCCGCGCTCACGATCTCCCACCTGGCCGACCCGGCTGTCGGCAGGAACCAACTCCGCGAAGAACTCGCCGAGTTCGCCGCTTCGTACCATGCCTGGTACGTGGGCCAGCGATCCATCGAGGTGCCACCCTGGGGCCGGGAAGCCGCGGAGCGGATCCTCGACCGCGTCCGCCAGGCGGTCACCCGCATCGAGGCCGGCGTGCGTACCCTATGCGACCCCGACCGGCCCGAACTCCTCGACGCCTTTCGTATCGCCCAGCGCGCCATGCTGCTGCAGATGCGGCACTCCTCTCCCGACCAGGCCGGTCAACGGCACTGCCGCGCGGACCACGTGGCCATTGACCCGCCCATCGACCCCACGGCCACCTGGCGCCCCTTCCAGCTGGCCTTCTTCCTCCTCGCCCTCGACGGCGTCGCCGACCCCGGACACCATGACCGCAAGACCACGGACCTGATCTGGTTCCCCACCGGTGGTGGCAAGACCGAGGCGTATCTGCTCCTGGCCGCCTTCACCATCGCCCTGCGCCGGATACGCGGCGAAGGCGGCGGGACCACCGTGCTCAGTCGCTACACTCTCAGCCTGCTCACCACCCAGCAGTTCCAGCGTGCCGCCACCACGATCTGCGCCCTGGAGAACCTCCGCCGCACCGAACCCGAACTTGGCCTCGGCGGCGAACCCATCACCATCGGCCTGTGGGTCGGCGACACCACCACCCCGAACAAGTTCCAGGCAGCCAAGGACGCCTTCGACGAACAGCGCGATGCCAGCCACCCTGAAGATGTCTTCATTCTCGACCGCTGCCCGTGGTGCGGCACCCGCATCCTGCCACCGACCAAGTCCAGTATCCGCTCCGACTACGGAGTCCGCGCCGAGGCGGACGAGTTCGCCTTCTACTGCACTCGTGACGAGTGCGCCTTCCACGACGCCCTGCCCGTCGCCGTCGTCGACCAGCACCTCTACAAGGATCCGCCCACGTTCGTCCTGGGCACCGTCGACAAGTTCGCCCGGCTCGCCTGGGAGCCCGACTCCGGCCGCCTTTTCGGCGCGGGTACCGGCAGCCCGCCCCCGTCCCTGATCATCCAGGATGAGCTGCACCTGCTCACAGGACCGCTCGGCACCACAGTCGGCCTCTACGAGGCAGCCATCCTGGAGCTGTGCACCGGCCCGGACGGCCGCCCGCCCAAGATCGTCGCCGCTACGGCCACCATCCGACGCTCCGCCGAACAGGTCCGCGCCCTGCACCACCAGGACGTCCAGCTCTTCCCGCCGTCCGGACTCGACGCCCGCGACAGCTTCTTCGCCGTGCCCGACACCAACCGCCCCGGACGCCTCTACCTCGGCGTCATGGCACAGGGCCATACCGCGGGCCGCGGCGCCGTTTCCACTACGGCGGCCATGCTCCAGGGCGTCCACCCGTTCTCCGAGGAGCACCGCGACGACTACTGGACGCTCGTCGCCTACCACCACAGCCTGCGCGAACTCGGCCGTACCGTCACCGCGGCCAGCGACGACATCCCCGCCCAGCTCCGCGGCCTCGACGAAGGGGCGGGCACGCGCGAGCTGGTCGGCGAGCAGGTACAACAGCTCGACAGCAGCGTGAAGCGCGCCGATCAGCCCATCCTCCTCGACCGCCTCGAAAAGCCCTGGACGGACCCCCGGTCGGTGTCGTTCCTGCCGTGCACCAACATGCTCTCCGTCGGCGTCGACGTGAAGCGGCTCGCCTACATGCTCATGCAGGGCCAGCCCAAGACCACCGCCGAGTACATCCAGGCCACCAGCCGCGTCGGCCGCCACCAGGTGCCCGGACTCGTCGTCACCTACTTCAACGCCATGCGCCCGCGCGACCGGTCCCACTACGAGACCTTCATGGACTACCACCGGGCGCTCTACCGCTATGTCGAACCCGCCAGCGTCACCCCCTGGTCTCTGCCCGCACGCCGCCGCGCCCTGCACGCCGCGCTCGTCATCCTGGTCCGACACCAACTTGGTCTAGCAGCCGAGAACAGGGCAGGACAGATCACCCGCCACAAGGAAAAGGCAGGCCGGATCGCCGACGCCCTCGCTGAGCGTGCTGCGACCGCCGAGCGTGGCGCCACGGGAGCCTACGCCGACGCCGTACGCGCCGACGTACGAACAGAACTCGGCTACCTCCTGGACGACTGGTACCGGCAGGCCGATACCGCCGCCGCCGAGGGCAAGGACCTCTACTACCGCAGTCAGGGCAAGGGCCAGTACAACCTGCTCAAGGGCTTCGAGCAGCGTTACGGCTTGTGGGAGACCCTCAACTCGATGCGCAGCGTGGACCGCGAGTGCCAGATCACCGTGACGGGAGCAGGAAAGTGAAGCGCAAACTCCGGGTCCGCCAGGCGCAGACCGTGCTGCCGTTCGGCGTGGGCGCGGTACTCGACGTCCAGGGTGAGTCGTTCGTCGCCGCCGGCATCGAGAACTGGCCGCAGCTGAAGACTCCCGTCCCCTCCGAACGGCTCGCCGCCCGACTCGGCGTGATGGGTTTCTTCGCCGCGCCCCACACTCTTAACGACCGCTACGACAAGCCTGACCAGCCCGGCGTCCCCTATGTGCGTTTCCCCGGCTGGCTGTTCTGCGGCTCCTGCCGGGCCATGGTCCGCTTTTTGCGCGAGAACGAGAAGCCAGGCGAGCCGCCCGTCTGTACGTCCTGCGCCGCCGCACCCCGCCTTACCCCGATGCGGTTCGTCCGCATCTGCCCGGACGGACATCTCGACGACGTCGACTGGTGGTATTGGGCCCACTCCAAGCTCGCGCCCGAACTGCGGCAGTCCTGCTCCGAGTCGAAGCACGCCTGGAAGGCACACCGGCTCAGCTTCCACGTCGCCGACCGTTCATCCGGACTCGAAGCGCTCTCGGTGCGCTGCGGAGCGACCGGGAAGGGCGGCAAGCCCTGCGGCGCCGAACGCGATCTGCTCGACGTCCTCGGCCCCCAGGGCGGCCATTGCTCTGGCCGCAACCCCTGGCAGCACTGGGACGCGAGAGCCTCCTGCGGCCAGCAGGTGCATATCGTGCAGCGCACCGCTGGCAACGTCTACTACCCGGTCGTCTACTCCGCCCTCGACATTCCCCAGACCGCCGAAGCTCCGCGTGCAGAGCAGGACATGGCGGAGACCGTCCTGGGCCACGGCTACTGGCAGAACCTGCTCGACGCCCTCGGCACGCCCAGGGCCGACATCTTCCGCGACATGATCAAGGAGGACACCGACGCCCCCGACAGCCTCATCGACCAGCTCGTCGCTGAGGCCACCGGTGCCCTCGCGCCAACGCCCACCGAACCGCCGGAGCCCGGAAAGTCCGGCAAGATCGATCTGAGTCGCGACGAGTGGTACGCCTTCGACGCCACCCGATTCCCGGAACCCACAAAGGAGTTCTCGGTCCGCCATGGCGGGCTCGGCCTGGATGACGAGAAGGAGGAGCCCTGGGCCACCCTCGATGCGCACATCGACGGCGTGGTCCTGGTCGACCGCCTCCGCGAGGTCCGAGCTCTGACCGGCTTCCGCCGCCACTCGCCGGGCGGCACCCTTGTCCCCTCCGACACCAGCGGCCGCCTGCGCTGGCTCCCCGCGACCGAAGTCTACGGTGAGGGCATCGTCCTCACTCTCGGCGAACAGCGCCTGACCGCTTGGGAGAACGATCCCCGCGTGCAGGCCCACGTCCACGAAATCCGTGCCGACCTCGACGCGTCGTTCCGCAAGGAACAGCTCGCCGAGACGACCGGCAGCGAACTCTCGCCTCGCTTCCTGCTCCTGCACACCGTCGCCCACCTGCTCATCCGCCAGCTGTCCTTCGACTCCGGCTACACCACCGCCAGCCTGCGCGAGCGCGTGTACGGTCGCCCCGAGTACGGCCAGCGCGGACTGCTGATCTACACGGCCGCCGGTGACGCGGAGGGCACCCTCGGCGGCCTGGTACGGCAGGGTGAGGCGCCGCACTTCGCCGAGACGCTCATCCGGATGCTGGAAGCAGCCGCCTGGTGCTCCGCCGACCCGCTGTGCGCCGAGCACACCGGCCAGGGCTTCGGCAACCTCAACCGCGCCGCCTGCCACGCCTGCACTCTGCTGCCCGAAACGAGCTGCCAGACCGGCAACACCCTCCTCGACCGCGCCCTGGTTGTCGGCTCCGCTCGCGTCCCCGGCTACTTCACCGACGTCCTCACCACGAGCCGCGAATACGCGGCCGCCACCGCCCTGGGATGACACCCATGATCACTGCCAACGCCCCCGTGCTCCACCCCGACCTCACCCCCGCCCAGCGCGACTGCCTGGACGCCCTGCCGCTGACGGGCAATCACGTCGTCAGCGGCCCGCCCGGCAGCGGCAAGAGCCTGCTCGCCGCACACCGTGCCGTCCACCTCGCCCTCACCGGCCGCCCCACCCTGCTACTGTCCCGCTCCAACCTGCTGCGCCAGCTCTTGAACGGCGTACTCCAGGGCCTCACCGTCCCCGGAACACCGGTCGAGGCCGCCACCGTCCACGGCTGGGTCCTGCGCCGCTTCGGGGACAGCGCATCGCGCACTCAGGACGGCTGGTTCGACTGGACTGCCCTCACACAACAGGCTGCCGCCGCCCTCGGTGAGAACGAGGCAGCCACCCCTCACCTCGTCGTCGACGAGGGCCAGGACCTGTCGCCGGGCTTCTACCGGATGGCACGCCTTGCCGCCGCCTCTGTGACGGTCTTCGCCGACGAGTGCCAGCGCCTCACGGAGACGAACTCCACCCTTGCCGAGATCGCTGACGCCCTCGGCCGCTCCACGGGACGAGTCGAGATCGCCGGGAACCACCGCAACAGTCGCGAGATCGCCTCTCTCGCTGAGCGCTTTCGCACGAGCGGGACTCAAACCGAAGCCCCTTTCCGCAGCGGGACGCTGCCCATGGTCCGCTGGTATTCCGGCAACAAGGACCTCGCCGACGACATCGCAAGCCTGGCGGCCCGGCACCCACAGGACCGCATCGGCGTCATCGTCAACTCTCTGCGCACGGCCGCCGACCTGATGCGCCGCCTGGAACGCGTCGGCCTCGCCCGCGAACCCCAGCTCTACAGCTCGACGGCCTCATCCGGCCGCTATCGCGACCTCGACCTCGCCCGCCCCGGCGTCGTCCTCGTCCACCGCGCCAGCGCCAAGGGTCTCGACTTCGACACCGTCGTCATCGCAGACGCGGAATCCGACTCCGGTACCGACCCCACGTCGGCGACCCTGCGCATGGCGTACTACGTCATGATCACCCGCGCCCGGGAGCGGCTGGTGCTGGGCTGGCAGGGGAGCCGGACACCGCGGCATCTGGAAGGGCTGGACGAGTGGTTGGAGTCGCGGTGACGGGATCACTTTCGATGTCAAACGTAGGCTGCTGCGGGAAAATAAGGGGAAATGATGACTGACGGCCACAACACGATCGTGCCCGTGTGGACGCTGGCGACCGCTGACGTCCGGGTGCCGAGGTTGACCGCGGGCGAGTCGATGACGGCTGAGCGCCTGGCTGAACTGCGCGGAGTGCTGGCCGTCCTGGCTGATGAGCCGATCGTCACGCTTGAGGTACATCCGCTGCCCGACAGGATCGACCGCGGCCGTGGCATCCCGCTCGACGCCGCGAGTCCCCTGGCGCAGCATCTGTCACAGTTCATCACGCAATCGACGCGAAGCTCCCTAACGACGGCCAAAGCGACCGCTTCCGGCGAGAACCTATATCGCATGGTGGTCCCAGCGAAGGTCGCCGCCCAGTTCGGGCAGGGCATCGTCCGCCCGATGGCGTCGAAGGGCGCGACTGGCGGCATCTACAGCGCGCTTGTGGACTCGTCGGGCAAGATCGCCTCCAATGCGAAGTTCGTGCCGGTCAACGGAGCGGCAGCGGCAGGCGCGGTCGGCGGCGCCGGCGCGACCGCCGGTGCCGCGGCCGCTGGCGGTATGGCACTCACCGTGGCCGCTCCGCTTGTGCTCATGGCCGTGGCGGTGGGGGCGAGCGCACACGCCGACCACAAGCGCCAGCAGGCCATCGAACACATCACGGAACTGCTGGAGCAACTCCAGGAAGATAAGCTTGACGACGAGCGCAGCGCACTCGACGGCTGCCGCAGCGCCATCGACAAAGCCACTGCCATTCTGCTCGACCAGGGCAAGCTCGGCGTCTCGCTGGGACTCGACTCGGCGGTCCATACCATCGACACGACGCTGAGCAAGGCCAAAGGCCGCCTTGACCGATGGCAGAGCGCACTCGACGAACTACCCGAAGGCAAGGCCGTCGAACTCGGCACGTTGACCAAGTCGTTCCCCGGCATCGACGACCATGGCGGCACGTTCCGCACCCACGTCGAAATCACCTCCCTAGCCATCGCGCTGAAGCGGCGGGTCGCCATCCTCCAGGCCGTCGAGCACGCCCAGAGCGATCCCGGCAATCCGTTCGAGAACTTCATCCGCGCACTCAAGCTCGACCAGCAGCACCTCGACGAACTGGAATCGAGCATCGCCGGTGTCCTGGTACGCCTGTCGGCCCTGGAGCTGGCACGCCCGAACAGTTTGCGACCCGTCTTCACACCCGGTGAAGTCGATCGCCTCATGAACGCGGCATACCGGATTCGTAAGCTGGGCGACGGCGTCACGGCCAACAGCCGCACGACGGACGTGGCGATCGAGATGGCCCGCGACAAGGACGGCTCGGTAGTCGTGTTCCCTGCGTTGCCCGTGTAGGCGCAGACGCGCTCACTACAGCGGCAGCCAGGACAAAGACTGTGCGGAGGTCGCAGTCGTAGAACAGGCCGTCCACGTACGGGACTCCAGGAACGTGACATGCCCCGACTTCGGGGTCGGGTGTGAGGAGCGGTCGCGGTTCATGGGGTTCGTGGCGGGCTCCTGAACGAAGCGGCACGCGTGATAGCGGCGCTTCCGGTCGCGACCACGACGGCGGTTCGGTCAGGCTTCACCGTAGTTCTGAGTGACGACGCAGTGCCATGCGCCAGTGCATGAGCAGGGCCTCGAGTGGGGGAACGGTCCGGCCCAGGTTGAAAAGGACCTGCTGGTAGAGAGGATGCGGTCGGTCGCGTCCGTGCGCAGTGACCAATGCGGACAGCGGGGGCCTGTCGTCCGGTGTTTCGCGATCCACCTCGACCAATACGGCGATCTTGTCGTCCGGGTTGAGGGCTGCGAGGGGAGCCCCGATCCGCAGGGCCAGTTCGCCCCATGTCGTCGTACGCCCTTCGCGCGCAGCCTGCCGCAGCGCGACGCGGACGGCGACGGCATGGCCGCGTATCTGCGACAGCGTGAGGCGCTCGGTCATCCGCTCCAGGTGCCGCTGCCAGCGCGCAATGTCGCGACGTTCCTCCGCCGCTAGATCGTCTCCGACCTCTTCAGCGAGTTCCTCGGCACTCCTGAGAGCCCGGCGCAACTGGTCTGGATGGAGATCATCTCCGACGCTGTTGATTTTGTCGATGAGCGCTGACAGGCGCTCCCAGGTCCCGTGCAACTCGTCGGCGCGTCGGTCCCTCAGCCAGTCCGTAAGGCTCCACAGGGTCTTGTGGGTGGCCGCCGACAGGTCCGCCTCCCTCGCTGCCTTTTCCGCCAGAATTAGGTTCTGTTCCAAGGCATCGAGGTCACCGGCGTGCCGTGCCTCATGAGCCAGATCAAACAGTGCGTCGAAGGCCGCACGGTGCCCAGCGTCAGCAGAATCGGCCTGCTTCCCTTCGGCACGACCCGGTGGTTGGCGACCACTGGGAAGAGACGGTGGGCTCGTCTGGCCACTTCTGCTGTAGGCCGCGTGGACGCGGCGGCGCTCGCGGTTCCAGACGTCGAGCAACTCGGCATCGGAAAACCCCTTTGTCCAGCCGAGTCCGCGCAGTACTTCTCTGAAGAACGGAGCTGGGCCGCCGTCCCACCCTTTGATGAGGGAGGACAGAACGGGCTTGCCGGGCATCCGGGGCTGTTCGACCTGGAGGAGCAGCTCTCGCCACTGTTCCACGGAGAGTTCGCGATCGTGGAGGCAGGCTCGCCTGCACAGCGTTGCCATGGTCACGACGTTCCTGCTCCGCGCTGTGTTCTCCAGTGTTTTACGGAAGGATGTGACCACGTCACCGTCAGTGGGAAGCGACTGTTCTTCGGGCGAGGGATCGTGAGTGTCGGCGGAGGACTCGGCGCTGTCCGAGGGCCGGTCGTCAGTGTCGGTCTGGATGCGCTGCAGTGCACCGGCCTCGATCAACCATGTGCCATCACTGTCGAGGGAGAGGGCGGCGTCCACCGGTAGGTACGCGTGGTGAGCATCAGGCAAATCCGCTCGGGCGGGGAGCGACAGGCGGGCATTGACGCGTACGGAGATATCGAACCAGCGGCGGGTGTCGGTGGCGCGAGACAGCGCGACGTCGGTGATGAGGACGGAGGTCGGGGTGAGCGGCAAGCTGGACGTGGAAGGGGTGGGTTCCGCGGGGTCCGCATGGCGTGGAACGATGCCGCTCGGTATGCGCAGGAGACTCGGGGTGACGACACCTTCGGGGGTGAGCGTGCACTCCGAGAGTGAGGTCCACTCCACGGGTCCGTCCGGGAACTGAGTGCCGATCTCCACGGTTCGGATCGCCCCGAGTGACCGGCACTGCACGCGAAGGGCGTACCCTTGCCGCTCGACTTGCCAGTTGGCCAGGAGACTGTCGGGCCCGAAGAACCAGTCGAGGTCTGAGTGCCGGACTCGAAGCTCCGTGTCGGCCTCTTCCCACTCCCGCTTCGACCGCCGGGCGAGCTGGACGCGTATGAGTCGGCGCCCAGCCTCGTACGACACGTCGACCACATCGCGGACCTGGTGCCCCTTGGGCTCGTAGACAGGCTGCATCGCCCGCTGCCCCTGCTGCTTCAGCCAGTCGGCGACGGCCCGCCCGATGTAGAGGTGATCGGCGCTGTCCTCACCTATCTCCGTGCGGCGGCAGTGCACGGGCGGCCGGTGCGCGAAGTGGCACTTCTTGTCCGTGTACCGCTTCGGGGACAGTCTCTTGCCGCAGCCGCCGAGCAGGATGCCGCAGTAGAAGTCGTCGCGTGTCCGACTCCGCATGAACCGGTCGAAGTCGTCATGGTCGTACGGCAGGAACACCGGCCGGTCCGACTCGGCCTGGCCAATTACTGCGGTCTGGACCTTGCGTGTGTCTTCTTCCTCTGCGTACGGCAAAAGGGCTCCTGATGACGGGAGTGGTGGGTCAGGTGCTACGCCAGAGGTTACGACCAGTGTCCCAACGCGAGGTTCCGATCGAGCACGTGCCGGAGCTTATGAGCGGGCCACCGGATAGATCGGAGCCCACCGTACTTGCGTCCGGTATGTCCAGAGCGGCTGGTTCAGTAGGGGCACCGGACTCTCCCATGTCGCCCTTGGCTCCACGTTCGCCTTGCACTCCCTGCTCGCCCTGAGGTCCCTGCGGACCTCAGGGCCCTTCCGGTTCCGGGGGCCCTCGCTCCGACGGAACCAGTCGCGACTAAGTAGGCGCCAGCTACTGCTCGCGTGCCGATTACGTCCAGCTGCTGTTGACGCCGATGGTGCGGGGAAAGCCGTCGAGACGCGGCTCCCACAGTCAGCGTGTCCACCCCTTCGGTCTCGCTGACCGTGCGACTGCGCGTGTCAGCCCCGCGTGCGGCATAGGCACCCGACTCCGTCCGGTGAGAAGGAGAAGGATCTGCCTGAACAGCCGCCGTACCCGTTGCCGCTGGGCGTTGAGCAGTCAGCCACTCAGTCTCAGCTGCTCCTGCTGAGACTCACGGAGGTCGCGGAATGGGACACCTCGCCTGGTGAGGAGCGCCGCAATCATCGCCAGGTGTTCGTCTTCCAGCGCAAACGCGAGGAGGCAACGGGCGCGTGTCGCGGCTACGTACAGGACCCGGATGGCCTCACGGGTCTCTCCTGACAACTCGCGGACAGGACCTTCCGTCCAGGCTTTGATGAGGTCTGTCGAACGGTTGTCCTCCGAGATTGCAGCCGGGATGACGACCAGCACCGCGTCTGCCTGATCGCCTTTCACTCCATGAACGGTACTGGCCCGTCCGACGGAGAGGTGGGGAGACGAGGGCGCTCCGAAGCCCACGATCCGCCATGCTGCTTTGTCATTCTTCTTGCAGGGATAGGCGCGCCGCACCTGGGGCGCAAGACCGAGCAGGCCGGCCTTCGCCGTGAGAACTCTGTGTGCCGCCCGGCTCCACTCGGCTGCGTGCATGTCCAGCATAGGTAGGTCGCGAAGGACTGACTGCTCGACTACGTGTAGTTCGAGTGGGCTGAGCCCATGATGGGCAAGACTGACAGGCTCAGGGGTGTCGGGTTGTCCGTACCAATGCCGAAGAACGGATTCGCGCAGTACTTTGTGGGCGCGTTCCTGGTGCCTGGTCGATGCACCCGGTGAACGCAGGACGGCTGTAGCCCAAATGAGCCGACCCAGCTGATCCGACGGCGGAACTCGTGTTCCGGTGAGGCCTTTGGGTAGTGTCGAGTTGCCGTGTGCGACCACGAGGCGTTGGCTCTGAGGGACGGAGAGCTGCTCTGCCTCCGCACCGAAGTCCCCCAGCCACTCGGCCTCCTTCCGCCCGGTGGTGGGAAGGAGCAAGATCGGTGTTGTCTCGGCGTGATAGGGGCCCACCGCGGTGTCGCAGGGAGCATTGGACGTGCGCAACGTGTGCGCGAGGTCGCAAATGACCTGTGTGCTGCGCCAGTTATGCGTCAGTCGGTGATCTGGTGCCGTACTGCTGAGCGTCTCGGGTACAGCAGTCGTGGTGAGTGGGACCAAGTTCCTGAAACCGTAGATGCTCTGGTCCGGGTCGCCGACAAGCAGCAAGGGCATGTCGAGCTCACGCAGCATGTCGACGATCCGCAAGTCATCATCCGAGCAGTCCTGGGACTCGTCAATGACGATTTCACAGAAGCGGGTGCGCAGTACCCGCGCGATGCGCTTGCGGCGCCCGACATCGGATAGGAGGTGAAGCGCCATGTCTCGCAGCTGGTCCCCCGACAGATAGCCCTGGCTCCACAGTCGTTGCATCGCAGCGGCAGCCCACAGAGTCAGTTTCTGCCGCCCCTCCTCGTCGCGCCGGAACCGGTGTGGAAGCCGGTGGATGATCGGTTGCGGGTCCGAGATGCGGACGACGCCTCCTCCGTACGAGAAGCTGAAGTCATCTAGGGAAGCGCCGTCCCTGCGAGCCTGCGGGTGATCGCTCCACTCTTCCAGGCGCTGCCAGGTCTTGCCGGGCTTGGGCAGCAGATACGGGCGGAGGAGATGCCGCCAGACGAAGGCGTCGAAAGTACCTATGAAGTGGGGAAATTGGGCAAGCTCCGGGCGCCCTTCATCAACGCACCGCTTCTTGATCTCGCGGCCCGCGACCTTGGTGAAGGAGACCAGCGCTCGGCCCTGACGCGGCCCGGCCGGGCACATCAGATGACGTTCGACGATGGTACGGGTCTTTCCCGCGCCAGGGCACGCCTCAGCACGAACGATGTGGCCGGGACTGGTTTCCATGTTCACCAGTGCACGTTGAGCAGCGGCGGCTTCGGCGCGAAGAATAGCGATGGCGCTGGCGGCGGTGCTGGGATCACGAGGTGTCACACCATCTCCTCGGTAACCCACAGGAGAGCATCCTTCAAGTACTGGGGCACCGCCATCGGGACGACCTTAGGCGGTCGATCAGCAGCCACTGCCAGGATGTCCTGCGCGAGGTCGCCTTTGCGGATGAGTTTCCGTCCGTTGATCAACTCGGCCAGAGCCTTGGCCTGTTCGGCAGGAGAGCCAGTGCCCACCGTCTTCCAGTGACCTTCCCAAGCGACCGGTTTCTGTCGCTTCCAAGCCTCCATCACTATGTCGCGGTTAGGGCCGCCCGCGCGCAGAAGTTCCGGCTCCAATGTGAACTCGTTGCGGAAGACACGGGCCAGGTCTCCGGAGGCGGTCGCTGCGATAATCTGCTCGAGTTCCGAGATGCGTTTCTCGGCGGCCTTCTCGGCTCCGGTCCCGGCATCACCATCAGTGATGGCAGCGACGCGCCGGGCGATCCGAAACTGACTCGCACTGTCGACGGTCAAAAGGGTGCGCATGTACGGCATAAAGTCAACACCGTCGATCGGGACGAGCGCGGTGCCGAGGAATCGTTGAAGTCGCTCCCGGCTGAGTGTAAGCCGGGCAAACTCGGGGAGGAGGAGGGCTTCGGCCAAGCCTTCAACGAGGAGAACACGTTGTCCGAACAGGAATGTGTTGCGGGTGGCGGTGAGGTAGCTGCGGAGCTTAATGTGGTCGTCCTTGTCCAGTGACAACCGGTCGACCGCGACCGCAGTGGTTTCGTACGAAGGGCGGCGCACAGGTGCTTTGTCGGCAGCAACGCCAGGACGCTTTGGCCTGCGCTGCAGGACAACGAGATTCTTGGGCGCAACCGTGGTGGCGACGTGTGGTGAATGCGTCGTGACAATGACCTGGATCTGGCCGCGCCACGGGCTCCCGGAGTCCGGTTGACGTCCGCTCTCCCGAGCTTCCTCCACGAGGTAGTTGAGGAGGATCGACTGGAGTTGCGGATGCAGGTGTGCTTCCGGTTCTTCGACCAGGAGAAGGGTGAGGTCGGCTTCGGCCGCATCTTGGAGCTGGGTCAGCACCGTGGCCATGAACAGCAAGTTCGCATAGCCGAGCCCTGATTCGGCCAGGTCGCGGGGGTCGAGTCCGGCCTGCTCCATGCGCAGTCGCAACCCCCGTGCGATGGAACTGACGGAGGCATCGGCGAACCCCAGGTCGACCGACTGCGGTAGAGCTCCCTCAGTGAGCCGGGCGAGACGATTGCCGACGGAGTCCAGGGCATCGGGCAGCGGCGAGATCTTGCCGACCTCCTCGAACTGCTCGCCGACCTTGCTGAGGAACTCCTTGCGGTCCGCGTCGTCCTTGAGAAGTCTCTCGACGACGAGCTGGATCCGGCTGCCACTGCTGGAGGCAAGTTCGCGCTGGGCATCCCGCAGCGGGGGCAAGTACAGGTGACGGATTCCCTCCCGGGCTTTGGGTTCGGGGTCGAGATCGGCGGTCGCACCCTCACCTGCCCGCCACGACAGTGAGGCTCGCCGGAAACCTTCCGGAGGGGGAGTGATCGTGAGATGGTAGCTTGCCGTTTCTCCATCCCGGTCAAAGGCTTGACTGAACATGTCCAGATCGCCAGGTGATTGGGATCTGTACCGGGCGGACAACTCGATGGTGTTGCGGCACCCTTCAGCATGCCCGCCCTCGGGGCAACCGTCGCGGTGGAGGTCGTCGCGGTCCGGGTAGAGGCTGCTGCCTTTGCCGTCGAGGGGAGGCGTCAGCAAGCGGATGGCGTCCATCACGTTGGACTTGCCGGCGTTGTTCTCTCCGACGATGACCGTGACGTCGGGCTGGAAGGAGACCGTGGTGTCGGCGGCTGAGCGGAATCCTTGCAGACGGAGCTGATCGAGGTACATGGATGGGTCTCCGGTGCGGGGTAAGGCGTGGTACGCACGAGCAGAGAAGCGCCGTTTCTGGCCCCTGCCAATTTGGCAGGGGCCAGGCACTGGGAAGAGCCAGCCGTTGACCTGACGTGGTCAGGCGGGATGGCGAGGGCCCTGGCCGGGGGGCGGGACGAGAGTGGAGCGATATGTGCCGGACTCACCCTCGGTGAGCGGGGTCTCCAGGGTCAGTCCGGCAGTGGCCATGCGGTCGTACTCAGCGAGGACGAGTCGCTTGGTGCGGTACTCACCGAACTTGGCGATCTCGTTGTTCTTCAGGCCGCCCGACTCTGATTGGAAGGATTCCAAGATGTAATCGGTGTCCTCGCGGGAGATGCCGTAGAGATGGAAGAAGTACGCGTCCAGCTCGGCCCGCAGCTGGGCGCGGCGGTCGTCGTCCCACCGGAACGGTTTGCCCTCGTAGCCCAGATCGCGTGCAAGCGGGGTCATGTCGTAGGCAGTGTGGACGAGTTCGAGGACACGAGGGAGGAAGAAGGGGAGGTGGGGTTCGAGGGAGGTGGGGGTGGGGATGGGGAGCTGTTTCCAGATGAACGGCTTCATGTGAGCGTCACTGACCTTCTGTCGACTCACGAAGTCGAAAATAAGCGAAGACTGGGTGGCGACCATGGCTGCGACCAGCGGGGGTGCGACGCGGGGGAGCATCAGGGTGTAGGTGTTGCCGACGGCCGTACGCGGGAGGAAGGCGGGGATAGCGGTGCGTTCATCCGTCGCACGGCATACATCTCGCCAGCCCAGCAGCCAGTCGTGCGTCCAGTGCACGTTGGCGAGACGCTCGTCGACACCACGTTCCTCAATGTCCTTGCCTCGGCGGACTGTGGGGATGGGGCTGCCTTCGAGGATCCAGTACCGGGGATCAGCACATGCCGCAGGGTCTGCCTTCTCCGAGGTGCTGATGCGACGGCGGTCCTCGTTGCCAGTACCGGTGTAGGAGTTCCAGCGGTGGTCGAAGAGGTGGGCCATCTTGCCTTCGTACAAAGGCAGCATCTGCTCCCCGTCTCGCTCGAAGACGTTGCCCTGCGGTTTCCACCCCTCGGTCTCAAGCCTTTCGCGGCTGCGGAACAGGTCGGAGTCGTCGGTCATGTTGAAGAGGTGCTTGAAGCGCATGCCCCACGGGTTGCCGTCCCGCCGCTTCTCGTTCCACAGCACCGGCATGCGCCGGTAGACGTCGGCCGTGATGTCTGCGTCGCGCTGCGTGCGCAACACCGGCAGGGTGCCCGTGTTCGGGTTGATCCGAGCCAGGTCCTCGGGGTCCAAGGCGAACACTCGGTTCGGGTCTTCTAGGTCTGTGATGTCGGACAGGAAGAAGCCGACACGGCTGGCGTCCGCGCGTGCGGCGCGTCCGGTGAGGGTGAACAGGCAGAACTTGTAGCTGGAGTGCACGCTCTCGAACCATCTGCCGCCCTGGGGCAGCGTGGGTGATTTCGGGCGGCGGTTCTCGAAGTCGTACAGAGACGCCAGAACCCCCCGCCGAGCGAAGTCACCGAACAGATACTGGGAGCTTGCACCCGTGGCGACCGCTGTTGGCAGGATCAGGCCGAAACGTCCCTCGGGCGCGACCACGTTCGCCATCCGCTCGGCGAAGAGCTGGTCCGTCTGGAGGGAGTTGACACCCTTGACCGTCAACCCCTTCGCGCACAGCGGGAACACCCCCGAGTCGCCCGCGAAGTGGAACATCCCCTTGACCGTGCGCCGAGCCTGCCGGTATCGCTTTCCAGCTTCCGGGTTCTCCTCCTCCCACTCGGCGATGCGAGTGCGGCGGGCCGTGCCGGAGATATTTGCGATCTTGGGGTCTACCACGCTGAAGTACTGCTTGTCATGGAAGTCGACCTTGTCCCACGGCGGGTTGCCCACCACGCACGAGAATCCGCCCGCCCAGCCGGTACCCGGGGCCATCTCCTCGGACACTCTCCCAGCCTCGGCCAGAGCGGGATCCTCCGGCACGTGGAAGACCTCCGGGAACTCCAGGTGCCAGTGAAAGAAGGCGTACTGGTTGCGCAGACGCACGATCTCGTCGTGCGTCGACTGCGGCGCCGCGTCGCCTTCCGGGTCCCCCAGCCCCCGGAACACCTTGTCCGTGATGGCCGGTGGCGCGTCCTCGTGCTTGACCCAGACGAACGCCGCGCACCACGCATCCGCCAGGTGCAGGGCCCGCAGATACTCGGCCGACGTCGCCCAGTCGCGGTAGGTGGTCTCCTTGCGGCGGACGTCGGCGAGACTGTTGTCCGGGGCCGTGGTGATCAGGCGGAGGCCGCGTGCGAAGGAGGAGTTGGCGACCTTGGTCTCCGTCTCGATCTCGAACAGGTCTCCCTGGCCCTCGCGTTCCAATGCGTTGCGGTTGAGTAGCGACCGGGCCCACGCCTCGTCGTCGCCCTCGGTCTTCTTGAACGCCCTGTCCGGGATGCCGTCCCGCATTAGCGCCGGGGTCGCGCCGATCAGACCATTGCCGTGCTTGATATGCGCGTCCAGGAAGCTGAGGGGCTTGCCCGGCTCCATAGCCTCCAACCACAGCGACACCTTGGCCAGCTCGACCGCCATGGGGTTGAGGTCCACGCCGTACACGCAGCGTGCGACGACCTCGTGCAGGGCATGGCGCACGGCCTCGACTGTGGGCTCGGGGTTGCGTTCGCGGACAGCAGCGACGCGCTTAGCGATACGACGGGCCGCCGCCACCAGGAAGTGGCCCGACCCGCAGGCAGGGTCGCAGACCGTGAGGGAGAGCAGTTCCTCGACGATCGTGTCGGTAGGGTCCGGACGGCCGTTGGCGCTCGCGTTCTGCTCCCCGCGCTTCACGGCGTCGTCTATCACCGGGTTGAGCGTCGAGTCGAGGAGGGTCTCGGTGAGCGCGGTCGGGGTGTAGTAACTGCCGGTCTTCTTGCGATCGTTGCCGATGCGGTCGACCAGTTCGAAGGTGCGGTCGGCCACGCTGTGCTTCGGTACCAGTTCCAGCAGGGCCTCATACACCGAGCCGAGTTCCTCGGCGCCCATGTGCAGATAGTCGACAGGACGCCAGCGGGCCGAGCCTGCGTCGCGCACGCGGGCCAGGTGCTTGACGGCCTCGAACAGGTGGCGGTTTGTCAGTCGTACGCCGCGCAGGGGCTCGTCGGCGGGGGTGTCGTTGAAGAGGCCGCCGAGTCCCTTCAGGCCCAGCTCGGGGCGCCCCTCCTCGGAGCCCAGCGCCCCGATCAGCAGCTCCAGGGCGCGGTACTGGTCGTCGTGGGCGGTGCCCAGTCGGCGCAAGGCCTGGCGGCGGAGGCGGGCGGTCGAGAAATAGCGGGTGAAGCGGTCGCGGGTCTGTTCGTCGGCCTCGGGGTCCAGCAGGGCGTCGCGGTCCTCGGAGACGAAGAGGAAGATCATGCGGTAGACGAGCCGGAGCAGTGCTGTCTGGAAGGTGTGGACGTCCAGGTGTTCGCGGAGCTTGTTGTTGTGCGGGTGGCTCAGGAACCCGGTGCCAAGGACAGTGAGGGCCGCTTGGACGCCGTTGCGGAAGTGGTCGAGCGCCCGGCTGCCAGACTCGATGGCGACCGTGCGCCACTTCTCCAGCCAGCACCCCGAAGCTGTCGCCCCCTCCGCCACCGTGAACCGGGACGCGTGCAGCACGCAATACAGCAGGACGAACTCGCTGAACAGCTCGCCGTCGAAGATGGCTTCCAGATCGAACTCGACGTAGGCCGCGGTGACGAAGGACGATGAGTCGCGCAGCAGGCGCAGTCGGCGGCCGTTAGCGAGGACGGCCCACAGGTGGGCCTCGGTGCGGTTGAGACAGTCCTGGAGCATGGACTGCGCGGGGACCTGGCCGGGGACCGGGCGCTTGTCCAGCTCCTGGTTCCAGGGGATCAGGTGGACCAAGGCCAGGCCGTGGCGGTGGGAGACCGGGAATCGCTTCTCCGGGTCGGAGTCAGCCGCGATGCCCGCCGCGCCGACCTCCGTCAGCGCGCCGAAGTCCAGCTTGCGGAAGAGCTGGGTAAGCCAGTCGGTGTCGGCCCGACCGGTGGGGTCGGCGGCGGGTGCACCGGTGGTGGGGTCGGCAGGCAGGGTGGTACGCAGGTCGCGCCAGAGCGGCTTGAGGTACTCCCAGGCGCGCTCGGCCTCGTCGCGTATGGGCACGGAGGCGGGTAGGCCGTAGTCGACGGGCTTTGTGCCCGGTAGGTTTCGCGCCTCGGCGATGCGCAGCAGCATGTCGGCGGGGAGCAGCCCGCCGACTGTGGTGACGGCGGTGAAGGCCAGGGCGGTGCGGGTGGCGGCGGACATCAGGCTTCGGCTCCCGACGAGATGGAAACGGGCTGCTGCGGCAGGTAGACGTACACGCCGAGGACGTCGGCGGGCTCCTGCGGGACGACCTTCAGGCCGCGGACGATCTCCTCGTTGGCCTTTCGGACCCGGCGGTGCGAGGCGTCGAGTTCGGCGGCCAAACCCTTGCTGTACTCGGTGAGGTGCCCGGCGAGGTCCGGAAGACCGTCCAGAGCGCGGGTGATGTGATTGCGGGCGAGCTGTTCGTGGGTGTTGGTGGTAGCGCGGGCTGCGAGGAGGGCGGTGGCCGCGTCGGCGTCCAGCCAGCGGGCGCGTGACGGCATGCCCTCGTAGGCGAGCAGGCGAGCGTCCTCGGCGACGAGCTGTCGCTCGCCGGTGCGGGACGGCAGGGTGAGGTGGAAGCGGTAGCGGACCAGGAGGAGCGTGGTGCGAGTGGCGACCGCGTCCGTGGTGACCACACCGCAGCGGCGTGCCGGGCGGGGGCCGAGGGCGTTCACGTCCAGCGCCGAGTCCAGGACGTACGAGGCGATGGCCCCTATCGCCGGATCGGTGCGGACCAGCGCGGCCTCGCCGCGGGCGATCGCCGGAGTACTGCGGAACGGGATCTCGCGGTCCTCTTCGACGAGTCGGCCGCCGAGAGTAGCGGCGAGCGCGTCACGTAGGCCGGCCGGGGTGCCGCCGACCTGGGCGGTGAAGTCGCCGCTGCCGTCGCGCGGGTCGCGGACCAGAGCGTCCAGGTCACGCAGCGCCTCCAAGGCGAAGTCGTGGACCTCCTCGGCGCCGCCGAGCGCGGACCGCACGGCGGCGACCTCGCGGGCCACCTCCTCCGGGTGGATGGCGCGCTGGGCGTACTTGGAGCGGGAGGTCTTCTCTCGCTCAGCGGCCGAGTTCCACTCACGCTCAATGCGGTCGAACGACTCCTGGCGGCCGCCCAGGTCGAACAGGCTCTCCTGGCTGCCCTGCCGGCCGTGCAGCAGCAGCCACTCCACGACGGCATCGGTGACGCCAGAGGCGGTCTCGTCGGGGACGGAGACGGAGATGCCCAGGTCCTTCTTGATCTGGCGGTGCTTCTTGAACAGCACCTCCAGGACCTTGCCGTCGATGCCGTTGTCCTCGCCGTACATGGTGATGACGCGGACCTGGTCGCGCTTCTGGCCGTAGCGGTCGACGCGGCCCTCGCGCTGGTCGTGGCGGGTCGGGTTCCAGGCCAGGTCGTAGTGGACGACGGCGTCGAAGTGGTGCTGGAGGTTGACGCCCTCGGAGAGGCAGTCGGTGGCGATCAACACGCGGCGGACGGCCGGGTCGTCGGCCTCTGCGGCCTCGGCGGCAAGCTGCTCGATGCGCTCCAGCCGCTGCTGCGGAGAGAGGGTGCCGGTCACGGCGGCGATCTTCGTCTTCTTGCCGAGCTTGCCGTCGAGCTGCTCGGCCAGGTACTCGGCGGTGGGGATGTAGCGGCAGAAGACGATCGGGTGGTAGCCGTTGGCGATCAGGTTCTTCAGGTGCCGCGTGAGCGCCTTCAGCTTCGCATCCTCGGCTGGACCAACGAGTTGCGCGGCCCGCTCGGCGAGTTCCAACAGCCGGGCACCGGCATCCTCCGTCTCGGCAGCGCCCGGCGCGACGTCCATGCCTTCCAGCCGGTCGCTGTCCGCGGAGTCGGCTGCCACCGGGGCGCCTAGGACGTCCGCTTCGTACGCCGTGCGGGCGGCGGCGGACTCGGAGCGGGTCTTCAGGGTCTGCGCGGCGGCCGCCGGCGAGGACACCATCGAGCGCAGCAGCGCGATCACCGACCACCAGGCGATACGGGCCTCCCGCTTGCCCTGCTCACCAGCCGCCTCGACGCGGTCCCTGGCGTAGGCGATGGCGTCGTCGAGCAGCGCCCGGTAGGCGGGCGTCAGCTTGTACGGCTCGTCCTTGGTCCAGCGGTCGGAAGGGAAGGCAGTCCGCTCGGCCAGGGAGTCGTCGGCGAGGCCGTCCTCCTTGGTGAGGTAGTCGCGAACATCGGCGCGCTTGCGGGCCACGAAGTGCTCGGCGAGCTTCGCCCGCCCCGCCGGGGTTTCGAGGTTCACCGTCGCCAATTCGGGCCGCACCAGGCCGAGCAGATTACGGAACGCGGACTCCTTGCCGGAGTGCGGCGTCGCGGTCAGCAGCAGCAGGTGACGGTCGGCGTCGGCGGAGATCCTCCGCAGCAGCTCGTAGCGGAGCTGGTTCGAGGAGGATGACGCGGCACCCTGCGCGGCGTCGTCGGCGGCCACACACGTGTGGGCCTCGTCGACGATCACCAGGTCGGGGCAGTGCCGTACGAAGTCCTCGCGATGACGGGTCGACTTGATGAAGTCCATCGAGATGATCGTGAACGGGTGCTTGTCGAACAGGGACTGGCCAAGCTCCAGACCGCGCTCCAGGCGCGACACCGTGGAGGCCAGCACCAGCTCGGCGTCGATGCCGAACTTCTCCCGCAGCTCGCCCTGCCATTGCTCGGCCAGCGCCGGGGAGCACAGCACGGCCAGCCGGGTCGCCTCGCCCTGCGCGAGGAGCTCCTTGGCGATCAGACCCGCCTCGACCGTCTTGCCGATACCGACATCGTCCGAGATCAGTAGTCGCACATTGCGCTGCCGCAAGGCCATCAGCAGCGGCACCAGCTGGTAGGCGCGAGGTTCCACAGCGATCGACGCCAAGGAGCGGAACGGGCCCGCACCCGACCGGAACCCGATGCGCAACGCCGTGCGCAGCAGGCCAGCGGCGCGCTGGTCGCCCAGGTCTGCCGAGCTCGGTACCGTGAACTCGGCGGAACGCACGTCCTCGAAGGCGGGAAAAACAGCCGCGACGTCGTCCTCACTCCCGCCCAGCGGGCGCAGCACCAGCATGTCGGGTGCGCTTTCGGGCAGGACCACCCACTCCCGGCCGCGGGCGGCGACCAGGGAGCCGACTGTGTACGTGAGGCTCATGAGATGTCTCAGTTCCTAAAGGTCGGGAGCCGGTGAGGCGATCAACGGAGGTGGAAGTAGGCGGCGTTGTTGTCCGTGATGGCGTCCCAGTCCGCGTCCGTCGGGAAGCGCAGGACGTCCCAGCCGGCATCCTCCAGGCGATAGCCGGCCTCGACATCGCGGGTGGAGTCGGTCGTGCGGCCGGGGATGTCGACGAACACGGCGAGGTTGGCACCGTCCAGGCGGAACACCAGATCGGGGCACGCCCCCGCCTCCTGCACGAGGACATCGGCCTCGTCCGGCAGCCGGTAGCCTTTCGCCCGCAGCCAGCCGAGCAGATCGCCTTGCGCGACGAGGGCCGCCAGTCCCGCCTCCACCGGGGTCAGCGAGATGCTCTCAGGGGCGGCGCCCCCGCTGCCGACTGCCGGAGCAAGCCTGCGGAAGCGTTCGCTACGGGACTCGCCGCGATCCTCCCGCTCGGTGCCAGCGTCGGCCAACCGCACCAGCAGCGGGTGGGCGGCGTGCCGACTCAGCTGCCGGTGGTGCGCCTGGTTGGCGTAGGTCAGCAGGCAGGCGTAGCAGCCGCGGGCGCACTTCTCCTCGTCCGTCGGCCCTCCCTGGTCCTCGCCGGTGTCCGGGTCGAAGTGGCAGATCTCCAGGGCGGTGCGGGCGGCCTTGGCGAGGGCGTCCTTATCGTGCTGGATCCGGCGCAGGACACCGGCGCCTCCCTCGGCGGCCTCCGTGAACAGCATGTGGCGGCGTGGGCCGTCGTCCGGAGGCAGCAGCTCCGCGGTCAGCTCGGAGTCCTCCAGTTCGAACGCCGCCTCGATGCCCCGCTCCAGCGCGTAGAGGAACGACCACGCCACCGGCTCGGGCTGCGGCTCGTCCAGAGTGACCACGAGGATGTTGCGGCGGTCCTCCACGTAGGGCAGGACTCGCTTCTTGCGGCGCTTCTCGTTGCCGTCCTCGTCGACCACCGGCATGCCGGTGCCCTCGATGGCGTCCGCGGCGGCCCGGTCGTTGAGCCAGCGACCGTCGCCCAAGTCCAGCCAGTAGCCGTCCGGCTCGCCCTCCTTGTCGCGGACGCGGCCGAGGTTGGTGATGCGGACGGTCGCCGAGTCACCGTAGTCCAGGTTGAGGACGAGCGCGCCGCTGGCGTCGGTGACATGCGAGGTGAGGCGTCCCTTGCGGGCGCCGTGGTCCTGGAACGCGTACGAGGTCTCCAGGCGGAAACCGGCCCGGCGGCGTTCCTCCTCGTCGGAGGAGATCCGTTCACGCGGCGTGGTGTACACGGTGTGCAGGTGGAGGAGACCGGTGCGCTTGCTCCTCAGTTCCTCATCGCACATCGTGCACCTGTCGGTGCCGGGTTTGACGGCGTAGTGGTAGCCGCAGCCGTCGCAGCGCCTGGCCTCCGCCGTCGCCAGGTCGCCTGAGGCGTCCGGCGGCAGCTGCACTCGGGTGACCTGGTAGCGGGCGCCCTCGTGGTAGATGAGCGCACCGGGGCCGAACTCGCGGATCGCGAGGAACCGGGGACGCTGCAGGTAGTCGCCGTCGGCGTTGCGGCGGTTGCCCGAGCGCGGGATGTACGCGGCCAGCGGAAGCCGCGGGAAGCTATAGCCGGGCAGGAACCCCTCGGAGGCCAGATAGCGGTACGGATTGAAGTCGCTCATCACCGACTTGCTGTCGACGGAGCGGTTCAACAGCAGGTTCGTCTGTGTCTCGGCCTCCCGGCGGCGAGTGCGCGCCCGGCTCTGCTCACCCGGGGAGAGAGTGTGGTCGACGACACGCTTGTTCTGCTCGTATTGGTCGATGACGGCCGCTCGGAACAGCTGGCGCCACCGCTCGAAGGATTCGTTGAACTTTTCGGGCGCCCGCTCGATCCGGTCCTCGATCCACTCGTCGTACCACCAGGTGGTCGACTCCAAGTCCGTGATCAGCGGGGCGAGGACGGTACGGGCGGCCGCAACCGCGCGTCGGCGAGCACCCTCGTCCAGGGACAGGTCGCGGATGTGAGAGAGGAGCGGCAGCGGCATCTGCGGATCCGGACGGTCGCCGCCATCGGGGTCGTAGGCGACGTCAATGACGTCCGGGATCGCGGTGCCGAGCTTCATGCCGGTCTCCGCCAGCCAGATGCCTTGCAGGTGGGAGCGGACCAGATCCTCGTTGGCGAGGTCAAGACGCGGTGGGGCCACCTGCCCCGACACCATGTCCTGGGAGCGGCGGAAATAGTACTGGTCGTGGCTGTTGCCCGTCGCACAGTACGTGGTCACCAGCGCGGGCTGACCGGAACGGCCCGCCCGGCCCGAACGCTGCGCGTAGTTCGCCGGGGTCGGCGGCACATTGCGCATCAACACGGCGTTGAGCGAGGAGATGTCCACGCCCAGCTCCATCGTTGGCGAGCAGTACAGCAGGGGCAGTTCGGCGTCACGGAACAGCTTCTCGCGCTCCAGCCGGTCCTCCGGAGTGACCTGCGCGGTGTGCTCCCGGGCGAACAGGCCGGCCAACTCGGCGGCCGCGGTCCGGTAGAGGTCGCGGAAGAACGGATTCACGCGCGGACCCTCGCCACTGCTGTAGGTGCGCGCCAGCGGGTCGACCGCTCCCCGCTCGCCGGTCCCGGCCCGCCAGATCAGGGCGGCGGCCGACACCCGGTAACCAGTGCGCTTCTCCGCCACACGGCGGCGGTAAGCCGGGCCGGAGTGCTCAGGGGCCGCCTCCACCTCGCGCACCAAGTCCGCGTCCCGCAACACCTTCAGCAGGTCCTCGATGACGCGCTGGACATCGTCCAGGGGAAGGTCGCGCAGTTCGGGCATGTTCCGCCGGAGGTACTTGCCGAACTTGCCACGGGCCGACAGGAACAGCGCAGAGCGCTCCATGCCCGGCCGTGAACCGTACGGGTAGGCGGTTCCGACGGTCGGCTGGTCGCTGTCGCCCAGCACCCACGGCCCGGTGAGGCGTTCCTCGCTCGCCCGCTGCAGGGTGTCGAAGTCGTCGCGGAAGTACTGCACATCGATGGCGAGGGCACGCCGCATGAAGTCGAGCAGCGTACGGGTGATCTCCTCACGCAGCGCCGGGTCGGCGTCGCGCAGCACGGCGTGGGCGGACTGCCAGCGCTCGGGCCGGGCGGCGAGCCAGTCCAGATCCTCATAGTCGATCCGCAGCAGTCCCGTCTGCTCCAGGTTCGGCATCGTGATGCGCCAGCCGCGCTCCAGGTCACGGTAGAGGCGGTATCCGACGACGTCCCGGAAAACCTTCGCCGCCCGGCGCTCCATGGACGGGGTCAGGTCCGTGCCCGCCGCGTACTCGCGCGGCGACACTTCCATCACCCCGGTCACAGCCTCGGCGAGGTCGTCGTGGCGCAGTCCCTCCTCACTGGCCTGCAACGCCGCCTGGTACAGGGCGCCGCGCAACTGAGTCACCTGGACGAAGTCGTTGAAGTGCCCGGCCTGCAGCGAGGCGTCCTGCCGGTTGTCGACGAAGGTGAGGAGCTTGCGCGCCTCCTTGCTCAGGCTCTCCTCGGGCACCGCCCGCAGGGATCTCACGATCGACGCGGAGATCAGCGAGGTCGCCGAGGAACGCCCCTCCTGATCCAACGTGGCCAGTTTGGCGAAGTCCCGGCCACGGGTCTGCTCGTAGGAGACCTGGCAGTGCACACAGAACAAGAAAGGCGCCGGGACGAACGCCGCCACTAGCCCCTCGCCCGACTCGTTCCCGTAGGCGTCCACGACGACGCGCTTGGGCACCCGAGGCCGGTAGGACTTCTTGACGACCGTCACGCCCTGCGCGTCCGGTTCGAGCCACGACTCCGGCAACCGTCTGTCGTCCACGGCCTTCTGTGGATCGGCCGGCCACTCGTAGTCTTCCCCGGGTATGCCCAGGTAAAGGTACCCCTCGCCCTCGCGGCCGCCGGAGGCGGAGGTGTCCCGACGCGGCTCGTACCGGAACGCGCCGCCTTCCTCGGTGCGCCAGACGGTCAGGTACTCCTGGCCGCACTCACGGCAGAACGCCAGCGGGAACAGCGGCTTGCCGTCGCTGTCCGGCTGCTCCAGCTGGTAGGTGCGGGTCAGCGGCCGGTTGAGCGGGTCCTCCAGCGTCGTGTAGACGGTGTCGCCCTTGGAGAGGAACTGGTGCAGCCGGAACGCGAACAGCGGCCGCTCCGTCACCGGATGCTTCGCCTGCGCACCTGCCTCCAGGGTCGTGCGGATCGCCTCGCGCACGCTCTCCTCGGCCACCCCTGACTGGTCGGCCAGCTCAGCCGCGGCCTTCTCGACAGTGCCCGGGGCACAGCGGCGCAGCCGCCCCGTGCCCTTCTCGTGCTCCAGACCGAACCGGGACTCCACCCAGCGGGCCAGTGGGTCCTTCGTCAGCGCCTCGTACGAGCGGGGTGCCGCCGGCACCCGCAGCCGCTCGGCGGGCACGGTCTCGGGAGCCTCCTCCGTCGCCCGGACCAGGGTCTCGCCGATGACCCGCTTCGGCAGCACCGTCGTGCCGAACAGTCGGCCGGCGACCCTGGCCACCTCGCGCTGCTGGTCCTCCCAGGAGCCCTCGGTGGACATGGTCGCCGAGGTGCCGATGCACTGCAGGGTCGCGGAGGCTCGGCAGGCCTCACGGACCCGGCGGATCAGGAACGCCACGTCGGCGCCCTGCCGGCCTCGGTAGGTGTGCAACTCGTCGAAGACGAGGAACTGCAGCCCGTCGGCCATGCGGATCAAGCTGGACCGGTCGTCCGGCCGGGTCAGCATCAGCTCCAGCATCACGTAGTTGGTCAGCAGGATGTCCGGCGGATTCTTGCGCAGCTCCCGACGTTGCTCGTCGGACTCCTGGCCGGTGTAGCGGGCAAAGGTGACCGGCTCGCGGCCCGTTCCGAAGCCGTGGCGCAGGTACTTCTTCAGCTCCTCCATCTGCGAGTTGGCCAGCGCGTTCATCGGGTAGACGATGATCGCGCGCACCCGGCCCCCGGCGTCCGGTCTCGCAGACTGACGCTCCTTCAGCACGTGGTCCACGATCGGGACGATGTATGAAAGCGACTTGCCGGAACCGGTGCCCGTGGTGAGTACGTAGGAGTCGCCCGCCTGGGCGGCCTCGATCGCCTGCCGCTGGTGGAGGTGGAAGGTCAGCGGCCGGCCGTCCGGGCGGAGTGAGGTCTCTTTCTTGCTGGCCTGGAAAATCTCCGCGCACCTGGGGTGCAGCACTCCGTCCCGCACGAGGTCGGTGACCTGGCCGCCGTCGGCGAAGAACGGGTTCAACGACAGCCACGGGTCGGGCCACTGTGACTTCGCGGTCAGGTCGTCCTCGACGAAGCCAGCGATCCGGGCATCACGAATCACTGTCGCGCTCTTGGTGAAGCTCTCGTACTCGCTGATCAGGTCCGCATGGATGCCGAAGACGTCCATGGTCTCGGGCAGGCGCGGCTGCCTGCGCGGGACGGGCGCGGGTGCGGCCGGGGCAGGCTCGGGGAGCAGGGTACGCAGCCGCGCCACCGGGTCCATCACCTGCCAGTGCGGAGCCAGCAAGGCGGCCGTGTCGTCCGGCGCGAGCGCGAGTGGGACGAGCGCCTCACGGACTCCGGCGGCGTTCTCGGGCCGCAGTTCGGGATCCTTCTCCAGGAGGCGGTCCACCAGCCGGACCAGCTCGGCGGGCAGGTCCGGGCGCACCAGGGTTAGCTGGGGCGGCCGCTCGTGCTGGTGCTGCTCGGAAAGCTCGTACGGGGTCTTGGCGGAGAACGGCGGCCGTCCGATCAGCAGCTCGTACAGGATGCAGCCGAGCGCGTAGAGGTCGGCCGAGGCGGAGACCCGCTCGGCACGGAACTGCTCGGGTGCCATATAGCGGGCCGTGCCGACGCTGACGCCTGTGCTGGTCAGTCGCGTTTGGTCGGGATCGTCGACGACCGAGCCCATTCCGAAGTCCAGGACCTTGACGGTGCCGTCACGGGTCAACATCACATTGGCCGGCTTCAGGTCACGGTGGACGACCCCAGCAGTGTGCGCGGCAGCGAGACCGGCGGCGATCTGCGCTCCAACGGCGGCGGCCCAGGAAATAGGGAGCTGGGGCTCCTCGTCGATGAGGTCCGCGAGCGGATCACCATCCAGCAGCTCCATGGCCAGGTAGGGCAGGCCGCTGCCGCCCGGCGTCCCGTCCACGCCGCCGTCGATCAGCAGGGTGAGGTTCGGGTGGCCCTGGGAGAGCATGCGCATGATCCGCACTTCGCGGCGGAAGCGGTCGATCTCCTTGCCAGACCCCGACACGTCAATCGCGACTCCGGTCCGGCCGCGCAACACAGTCTTGACCGCGACCAACCGGTGCGGAGAGCCCGGAACGGCCTGAAGGTCTTCGGCCCGGTGCACCTCGCCCATGTTCCCGCGCCCCACGATCCCTGTGATCCGGAACCGTCCGTCGACCGTCTCCAGGCTCACAACCCCTCCCCGTTTCACCCGTCGCGTGCAAGGTGGGTACGCCCCGCGCGGAGTGTACACCTTCACTTGTTGACAAGATTCACATATTCGCGTTGACATTGTCAACAGACTTGCGATGGGAGTCTGATCTGGTAGTGCCGCCCCGGAGGCGGCAACCGGTGATGCGCCCATTTCGTGCTCATGCCGGACAGGACCAGCCAGTCGAGCCATGGCTGCTCCGGGCCCTCAAACGGGACCCGAGGCCAGCGGCCGATTCCAACGAGCGGGCATGGACGGTCTGTTGCTTTATCCGTACGCTGGGTAGGCGATCTAGACGGGGTACACAGGGGGCGATGTATGGACGATACGGGATGGCGTCGTGAACCGCCCCGGGTTCGTTAAAGACTTTGATGTGCCCCGTGTTGGGTGGATTCGGGTTGCTGGACTCTTTGATGTTCCCCGGCTTCGGGAGGCGCCCGTACTCAGCAAGGCAGGACTTGGTGAGCGCGAGCTTGGGCAAAATGACCTCCGTCATCGGCTTTACGGCAAACCCTCCCGATCCACAGTAGGTCGGACCGACCAAGAACACGGCTCGTCTCCGGGATCTGCTGAAAGCCTCAGGAAAGTATCCCTTCGGTCTCTCCCTCATCTGAAGCATCGCCGTGCGCCCGGTGGGGCCCGGTCGTAGCCTCGCCGCTGGAGGTCGTTTTCCGGAAGGCGGTGACGGTATGCGGCGGTGGCAGTCCCGGTTCACCGGCTCGGTGCGAGTCTGCGCGATCAGTTTCTTCGCCGCCCTGGCGTTCGTCTCTGTCTCGTCCGACGGCGAGGGTCTCCCGGCCATGCGGGCCGCGCTGCTTCTCGGAGGCATCTGCCTGCTGAGCGCATTCGCGGCTCCCGTGTTCGGAATTCTGGCCTTGCGAGAGAGCGGACGTGCACGGGAGTCCCAACGGGTCGAACTCGCCGCCGCCCAGCGGCATGGCCATGACGAGGGACGCCAGCTCACCGCCTTGCTCTTGGCGGGCGGAACGCTCGAGCCCCTCACCGTCTGGGGAGCCGTACTGGACGCGAACGAGCACGCGTATCTCGACCTCCAGGCGAACTACGCACGCTTCTACGGCCGGAAGGCCACGTACCGGCATGTCAGCGGAGTGTTCTTCGGCCATCCGGGGCTCGTCGCCGCGGGCGTCGCCATGACGGCCCTCAGCAACGCCGTCCGCCGCAGCCAGGCCCGAGCCGACGCCATGCAGTGCTGGCGCGACCAGTGCACCACACGGGTCATAGCGACCGACCGGCGGCTGATCTGCCTGGTCTCCGGCCAGTGGAGGAGCTTCTCCTACTACGCCGTGACGGCCTTCCATCCTGAGCCCATAAGCCGGTCCGCCGTCTTCGAGTTCTCCGGTGCCGCGCCCTTGGCGCTCTTCGGCCCGTCCCTCCCGAGCCTCATCTCCTACACGACCTACCGGATCCACGGCCTCGACGGCCTAAGGGACCATCCTTCCCTGGCGTCGCTCCGCTGACCGCCCAGGCCCGGGGAGGCTCTCCGGCACCGGTGCCTGTAGAAACGCCGGCGGTCAGTTGGTCCGCCTCTGTCCTGCACCGGTCTGACGGAGGCCCGATGCCGGGGTCGTCCGACGCGTGGACCCGGCCTGCGCGCCGGTCGGTGCCCCGGCGCGCAGGCCGGGGATCAGGAGGAGCGACGGGTCGGGACGAGGGACCAGACGGACTTGCCGGTGATGGAGTCCCGGGTCTCGGGGGTGATGCCGTGGGCCAGGGACAGGGTGTGGATGAGGTACATGCCGCGGCCGGTCTCGTTCAGGAGGTCGGCTGGGAGGGAGGGCTCGGCCGGGCAGGCCGGGTTGGAATCCCAGCAGGAGACGAGGGCGCCGTCCTGGTGCCAGGAGACGTAGATCCAGACGGGACGGCCGGGGGTGGCGGCGCAAGCGTTGGCGAAGAGTTCGCCCGTGACGGTGACGGCGGTGTCGGTGTCGCAAGGCGCGGGCCAGGTGGCCATGACGGAGCGGACGAGGTGGCGGGCCAGGCGGGCGCCCTCCCCCACGGCGTACAGGCGCAGGATCACGTCCTTCTGCGCGGGCGGATCAGGAAGGTGCCGCGCGGGAAGAACGTGCCCGGTTGTGCGGGAGACGGATGAGCCGGGCTCCGCTGGCAGCGTGAGGTGTCGATCGGGTGTCATGGAAGGCCTTTGATCTGGGGTTCTCTGACTCACCCCCGATCCTGTGCTCGCACGGTTACGCTTGGCCACGAGCGAGCCAGCACAGCCGCCGCCAGGCCGACACAACACCGTGTGCAGGCTGGGAAGGATTCCGATGACTCTCCCCGAACCGCGCGAATCAGCCCGCGGCATGTACGCGTTCCACCTCAAGCGGCTCCGCGAGGAGCATGGTCTCTCCCAGCCCACACTCGGCAAGAAGGTGCACGTATCGGCGAGCCTGATCAGCGGCATCGAGAACTGCACCCGCACCCCGAGCCCCAAACTCTCGGCCGCGTTCGACGCATACTTCGGCATCCCCGAGTTCTTCACTGCACTCCAGCCCCGCGTCGTGGAGGAGATCGGCCTTCCAGCGGGCTTCTTGGAGTACACGGATGTGGAAGCCGAAGCCAACATGATCAAGCTGTACGAGAACTTCGTCATCCATGGGCTACTCCAGACCGAGGAGTACGCCCGTGCCGTCCTCAGCGCGGGCAACCGGCCGGACAAGATCGACCGACTAGTGGTCACCAGGGTGGAGCGGCAAGCGATCCTGTACCGCGAAGAGCCTCCCATGCTCATCGCGCTGCTCGACGAGTTCGCGTTGCATCGCCCGTTCGGCGGCCGCGAGGTGATGCGCAAGCAGTATGAGCATCTGCTCAAGCTGGCCGCCGAACCAAGGGTCGCCCTGCACATGGTTCCCGGAGACGCTGAGCTCTGCCCCGAAGGTGCCTTCGCGATCCTGAGCTCTCCCGAAAGTCCCCCGATGGGCTACGTCGAAAGCGCAGGTCGCAAGGGGTTGCTCATTGAGGCGGGTCAACATCTGGCCGAGCTGGAGGTACTGTTCGAGCTGATCCGTAACAAGGCCCTGTCAGACACGGATACCGAACGGATGATCCGTGACCTCATGGAGAAATCATGACAGAACCCGACTTCAACTCCGCCACCTGGCATAAGAGCAGCCACAGCGGCGGCGCCTCCGGCCAGTGCGTGGAAGTCGCTTCCCTTCCCGGGCTGATCGGCATCAGAGACAGCAAGAATCCCGACGGCCCCAAGCTCGCCGTCCACCTTGGCAGGTTCCGCGATCTCGTCCGGCACCTCCGTTCAACCGAATAACCCGTCTTCCCGTCCGCAGCTAGAGCCTCACGGGATTCTTGTGGGGCTCTGACTGCGTCTCGTTCAAAGGCCGCAACCGGGCCGACAAGCGTGAACCGATCTACGCTGGATGGCGTAGACGATGATCGTCTTCACCCCCCACCCCTGCTGCCCTAACCGCGCTTGCGCAGCACTCAGTCGACGGTCGTGACGATGTAGGCGAGCTACTTGCCAAAACCGGTGCCGGTGGTGAGCACGTAGCTTTCACCCGTCCCAACAACCTCGGTGGCAGCACGCTGGTGCTCATGGGGGTCAGCTCGAGGCCAGAAAAATGAAGCTGAGGAGATCAAGAAACTGCGTGCCGAGGTCGCCGAGTTGAAGCGGGCGAACGAGATCCTCAAGGCCGCTTTGGTTGTCTTTACGGCCAAGCTCGACCGGCCACACAAGAACTCGTAGCGTTCATCGACGAGTTCAAGCAGGTGTTCGGGGTTGAGCCGAACTGCCACGTCCTCTCGGAACAGGGTGGTGTTGCCCCAGTTTCACGGACTCATTGGTGAGGAGATTGGGTTCGACATGTGGGTAGTTTCGAACTGTATCGGGGTCATGTATTCGAAAGCTTAGGTGACCAGGTCGGCTTGCTGGCACAAGTCGATGACCCAACCGACCACCCGGCGGGAGTAGACGTCCAGGATCACGCAGTAGTACACCTTGCCTCTTAAGAGGCCCTAACAAAGTGCGGGCGAGGTGTCGCCAGCAGATCAGGGCTGCGCCCAGGATCAGGAACGCTTCGTGGATGTCGTCGCGGATCTCCCAGCGGATGCGCAGCCGTCGGAACCAGTGCAGCAGGCCAATCGTGCGCTCCACGACGTAACGCTGGGCGCCCAACCCGGAGCCGTGCGGGGTGCCGCGGCGGGCGACGACGGGCTTGATTCCGCGCTGCCACAGCAGGCGCCGGTATTTGTCTTGGTCATAGCCCCGGTCGGCCAGCAGGAGGTCCGGCCGTCGGCGGGGCCGTCCCACCCGTCCGCGCACCGGTTGGACCCTGTCCAGCAACGGGACGAGCTGGGGGACGTCGTTGTGGTTGCCGCCGGTCAGGGAGACGGCCAGCGGAATGCCACCACCGTCGGTCAGGACGTGGTGCTTGGAGCCCGCCCGCCCACGGTCGACCGGACTCCGGCCGGTTTTGGGCCGCCCTTGAGCGCCCGCACATGACTGCTGTCGATCACCGTCCGCGACCAGTCCACCTGCCGCGCGGTGTGCAGTTCCACCAGCAGGGCCTGGTGCAGGGCGTCCCATACGCCGGCCTCGTGCCAGTCCCGCAACCGGCGCCAGCACGTCATGCCCGAGCCGAACCCCAGCTCACGGGCAGGAACTCCCACCGGATCCCGGTGTGCAGCACGAACAGGATCCCGCACAACACCTTGCGGTCGTCCAACCGCCGCCGACCAGGGTGACACCTGCGCCGCTCGACCTTCGGCAGCAGCGGCTCAATCCGCTCCCACAGCCCATCGGAGACGATCCATGGGGGTTGCTCGCCCTTCTTCACGAGACCACCACACAACAGGTCGTCACCTCTTGTCGCGAGACAGAAGAATTTTGTTATGAGCTCTCAATGAGCCTAGTGAGAGCTGTCGGGCCTGCTGGGCAGGCCCGACAGCTCTCACAGGAGCCGATTCAAGATCAGAGGTCCTCTTCCTGAGTCGGAGACAGGGCCCAATTTGGCGGCAGTAGAACCCCGCGTAGACTTTCGGTGGCCAACGACGGCGGTCGGTCCCCTAGTGTCCTACTGAAGTCGAGAGTGCCTCCGGCAAACCTTGCGCCTCTAAAGCCAACGGTGCCACCAATGAATCTCGCCTCCACGAAGTCGACGATGCCACCAGAGAAGTGCGCACCTCCGAATTCGACGATGCCACCAGTGAAATCAGCCTCCCAGAAATCAACGGTGCTTCCGATGAATTTCACACTCGGGAAGCAAACGTTGCTACTAGCGAATTCTGCGAGCCAGAAACTGATTCTGCCGCCAGCGAACTTTGCGAACAAGAAGTTAATAGTACTACCGGTGAAGTTCGCTCCTTGGAAGTCGACTTTACCGCCAGCGAACTCAGCACTGTTGAATTCAACTCCACCGCTGGTGAACTCTGCACCTTTGAAGTTAATAGTGCTACCGACGAACTTCGCACCCTCGAAACTGACGGTGCCAGCGAACTTTGCGTACAGGAAGTCGACGGCACCGCTGGTGAACTCTGCCTCCGCGAAGTCGACGGTGCCGCCGACGAACTCCGCACCCCCGAAGTCGACAGTGCCACCGGAGAAGTGTGCGTTCCGGAAGTTAGTGGTGCCGCCGGTAAATTTCGCTCCCCTGAAGTTGAAGGTGCCACCGGAGAAGTGTGCGTGGTGGAAATCGCCGCCGTCGAAGACGACGTCGGCGAAGTCGAAGCTGTGGCCTTGCCAGGAACGCGGGTGTTCGGCGGGTAGACGAAGATAGTTGCCGATGAGGCGGATGACGGTATGGCGGACTTCGCGGAAGGCGCGGTAAGCCTTGCGAGACTCGGAGTCGCCGTCCTCACCGGGGTCGGGATCATACGGCAGACGCAGATAAGCACACAGGACGTCGATGCAGGTTGAACGTAGGCTGGAGAAGTCGCTGGCGATGCCAGCTAGAGCGTGGACACCGCCGAGCTGGACGGCGGATTTGTCGGAGCCGAGCTGGTCGACCGCAGCGGTGAACCGGCCGGTCACCACGCCCTGCTCAGTCGCAGCAGCGGTGCGGATGGCGGCACGGGATGTCTCCTGGGCAGCCTCCGCGCTCTGGAAGGCGGCCTGGGTGGTGCGCTCGGACGCCTCGGCGGCGCGGTGGGCAGCCTCAGAGCTGCGGACTGAGGCCTCGGCGGTACGGCGAGCAGAGGCCGCGTTGGTCGCGGTGTAGAAGATCGCCACAGCTGCGAGCAGTCCGGCTGCAATCCCAGCCAAGCGTCCGCGAGCGTTGTCCAGTACCTCTTGGCGCTCCTTGCCCGCCACTGCCCCTTGGCCGTTAAGCGGCACCTTGTCGATGTGCTCCACCCACCAAGCCGCTGCCGGCCCTAGAACGACGAACAGCACCGCGAGTACTGCCACTCCGCCGATCACCGCCAGCACCCCCTGGGCCAAGCGACGACGTCGCAAACCATCCCCTTCACCGTGTGCAGGGTCGTCGGCAGGTGCGGTAGGGGGGAAATCGCTCACATCCACTTAGACGCCGCTTCTGTCCGTGAAGATCCCTGAACCCCGAGTGGCTATTGGAGAACTCCGGGGCAGATGTTGGCGGGAGTTGTGGATTAAGTGCGGATGTCCGCCCGGCTTCTGGTTTCTTCCTCTCGGGCACCCCGTCGTGATCTGCGGTCCCGGCAGCATCGGGTATCACCTCCCCGTCGGGGGGTGCATAGGAATGTCCATTCCAGGCTACTAGACGTTTCGGGAACGGCAGATAGTTTCAAGGTGGAATTCCCCCATTAGGCTCAGTGAACCCTTCAGGCGGTGCTGACGCCCTGGATTGTTCATGGAGCGCGAGTCGGCTGTGATGTCGCCAACCCCCCTCCTCGGAACGCAGGTCGAGCAACCACAACTCCCGGTCGTTCTCGGGGCCGCTAGACGGATCACCTGCCTCAGCGTCGTCGCTCCGCTTCCTGCGTCGACGAACTCGACTCTGACGAGCCGCCCCGCGGCCTCAGCGGTGATGCCGCCGGATGCCTGGCACCGAGTCAGCCAGTGAACCTGTGGTCCTTAAGACGCAGGGCACGACGTACCTGACGGTCAGAGTACGTCTCGAGGAACGACCACCAAGTGTGGGAACGTATAGGCACTCAGCCCAAGAATCAGCTACCAAGCGACGTCCTCAGCCAGGACCCTGAGGGCAACAACGTGGTCGTCGTCCGCCTCAACTTCAAGCGCTTCAACCCGATGCCTGCAGCACCAAACGTAATTCTTTAGCACTTCGCCTGCACAGTCGAGAAAGCAAGACAGTTTTTGGCTTCCACCGTCACCTATCGGCTCAGCTCCGCCGGGTGCAAGATGATGCCTTTGTGGCTACAAATGTGAGGGCCGGGCGCGGTCCTCACATTTGTCTTTGGGCGGGTGTGAACCGGGCGCGGTCCACACGGCGAGCCTGGAGGTGGGGTGTCAGACAGTGGGCAGGGCGAAGACAGGTCGCCACGTCAGCGGGGGTATCGGCGGCGCGGGGAGGGTGCGCGGCGGCGGTGTCTGTGCCTGCGGCTCAGCGAGAACGAGCACGAGGCGATCAAGGCAGCAGCAGAGCGAAATGGAATGACCCGTACGTTCTTTGCCGCTGAGGCGGTTCTCTTGGCGGCGCGTGAGGAAATGCCGTTGGCGAGGTCTGCTGATCGGGCGTTGCTGCGTGAAGTCATGGAGAGCAATCGGCAGGTCCGGCGGGTGGGCTCAAACCTCAACCAGATCACCATGCGGTTTCACACGTCCGGGGAGTGCCCGCCGGAGCTGGGACGGTGCCTGGAGCGGGTGGCGGCGGGCCTGGTGCAGCTGGAGGCATTGGCGGTCCGGTTGGACGAGGTGATCGACCACCGATGATCGGGAAGATCACCCGCGGGTCGAACGTCGGGAACCTGATCGTCTACCTGTACGGACCTGGCCGCAGCAGCGTGCACGAAGACCCGCATGTGGTGGCGGGCTTCCGGGCGCCTATGGAGTTGGAGCCGAGCATCAGCGAGGGGAAGCGGGATCTTCGACCGCTGATCAGCTTGTTGCGTCAGCCGGTCACGGCCCTCCAGGAGTCGGGCTATGAGCAGCCCGTTTGGCAGTGCTCGTTGCGGGCCGCACCGGAAGACCCGTATCTGAGTGACGAGCAGTGGGCCGAGATCGCCGAGGAGACCCTCCACAGGGTCGGTCTCGTCCGGGCCGAGGATGAAGCCGGATGCCGGTGGATCGCGATCCGGCACGCGGATGACCACATCCACCTCGTCGTCACGCTCGCTCGGGAAGACGGGCACATACCACGGCTGTGGAACGACAAACTCAAGGTCAGGAGCGCCTGCCTCGCCGTTGAAGAGCGGTACGGATTGAGGCGGACGGCGTCGGCTGATCGCACCGCCACGCCACGGCCCACCCGAGCCGAGCTGGAGAAGGCCGCACGCCAGGGACGTGGGGAGATTCCCCGGCAGACGTTGCGGAAGGCGGTGGCGACCGCTGCAGCCGGGGCTGGCGGCATGGAGGAGTTCTTCGGCAAGCTCGACGAGGCAGGGCTGCTGGTCGCCAAGCGGTACAGCAAGCTGGATGCGTCCGAGGTGACCGGATACAAGGTCGGACTGCCCAGTGACCTCGCCGAGGACGGGCAGCAGGTCTGGTTCTCCGGCGGCAAGCTCGCACCGGAACTCAGCCTCCCGAAGCTGCTCCGGAGGTGGGCTGATCCGGCGCTCTCCGTCGACCTCTCCTTCCGTCCGCGAGCCGGACGGAACGCGGCCGAGCGGGAGGCGCTCTACCGGGCTTCCGCGAAGGCCGTCACCCGAACGGCCCAGCAGTTCCGGTGGAGCAGCAGCCCACAGGTGCGCGCCGACATCGCGGCTGCCACCACCGGCATGCTGTACACAGCCGCACAGGCGACGGGGAATGCACGGCTGGGCGACGTCGCGGATATCTACGCCAGAGCAGGGCGGGAACCTTACGGACGGGTGGCGCCGCTGGGTGGCTACTCGCGAGGGTTGAGGGCGGCAAGCCGACTGCTCGCTCACGCGATGGGGCCCGAGAGCCGAAAGACCTACGAGATGACGGTCGCGCTGATCGAGCTGATTTCATGCCTGGCCGACCTCGCAGAGGCGGTGGCCGAACACCGCGCACGCCAGGGAAGGGGCGCCCAGGCCGAAGCCGCACGCCTAGCTTCGGAGGAGCTGAAGGACATGACCAAATCTCGTGCGCATACGTTGGCACAATCGGGACCGCTCTTGCCCGAAGCGCTCGCCGCCGCTTCCTTCCCCACGCCACCGACGGGCGGGATCGTCTGGAGCAACCCTCCCCCGACGCGGCCAGGGCCGTCCACAGGTCGTGGGCGAGGACGCGGGCGATGACGTCACCACCCCGGCAACATTGCTACGAGTAATCATTCGTTGCTTTGGGTAAAGTGCGTGGCAGTGCTCGATCAATGAGCATGACGTGCAGTGCATCGCGGAGACATCGAAGAGAAAGGAGCGCCTATGGCTGAGTCGAGGAAACGGGAACCCGACGAGCGAGCACCGAGAGGGCTCGCGCGGTAGCCGAACCGCGTTGTGCTGCGCCGACCCCGACCACTTCGTGGAGGTGCGCAGCAGATGACGAACAACAAGCAGCAAGCAGCAGACGACCGCACCGAGCAGATCGCCCGCGACCTGTATGAGGGCGTGCGGCAACTCAACCACGCGACAGCCGGGCCACCGGGTTTGACCTATCCCGGAACCGCCTACACCGTCCTGGGCAACCTCGCCGTCGCCGTGTACGGGCTGGAGCAGAGCCTCGGGCAGCTCCACCGCTTCCTCGGCGAGGAACTCGACGCCGGCAAGCTCGGGCACGACCTGGGGCACAGCCCAGCCTCAGATGTCCACCGGGCGCAGGAAGCAATATTCGCCGCCGGGGCGATGACAAGGAAGCTCGCAACCACGCTCGGGCGTGCGCAGAACGCGCTCCACGCCATCAACGCACAGCCCGAACTCAGCCCCGTGAGGTTGGCGCGTCATGCCTTCCCGCTGACCGTCGCGGAGGCGGTGCGGATGTCCTCCCCCGGCGACGCCAGCAAAGGACGGAAACCTCAGGCTCGGGACGTCCAGGCCAAGAAGGAGGCCTGAGGCATGGGGCACGCGACCCTGGACGACCTGGGCTCGCTGCCGCCGTTCATCGACCTGATAACGGCGGCGGGCATCCTGGGGATCGGACGGACCAAAGCCTACGAGTTGGCGCGGAAAGGCAAGTTCCCCTGCCACGTGATCGTGGTCGGGGCGAGCTACAAGGTCAGTCTCAAAGAACTGATCAAGCTCATGAGCCCGCCGGAAGACGCGCAGAAAGGTACATGAGAACGGGCCGAAGCCGTTCGGCTGCGTTCGCTCCTGACGGTTGAGTGACCGCCAGACACCGAGAGGCCGGTTCCCGATGATTCGGGAACCGGCCTCTGCACTCACGCTCGGCAGCGGGGGTCTTCGCTCGGGTGGCTACACCGAACTCATTCCGGATCCTGAGCCGAAGTGCTGCTCGATGAGCTGCCTGGCGAGGACCGCGCGAAGTTTGTCGATCTCGGCGTTGGCAGCTTCGAGCTCGGCCTTCAGCGCGGTGGTCGCATCTTCGGAAACTTCGATGTTCCTGATCTTCTTGAGCGCTGCAAGGGCGGTTTCGTCGGCGGTGGGCAGCGTGTGGAGGTAGCGCTCCGTTGTCGTGATCTTCGCGTGGCCGAGGCGCTCCTTCACGACCTGGAGGTCCGCTCCACCCGCGAGAAGCCAGGACGCATGAGCGTGGCGCAGGTCCTGGAAGCGGGGGTTGAAGCCGAGGTCAGCGGCTTCGCAGGCCGGTCTCCAGGTGCCGTTGCGGAACCAGGTGGCGTTCATGTGGGGGTCAAGGTCGATGACACGGGGCTTGCGGGGGCTGTCCTTACCTGCTGCACGGCGCTTGGCCCGGTAAGCGGCAACGGCGGCTCGGCAGTGCTGGCAGCGGCACTTACCCAGGCCGTAGGCGGTGGTCGTACCGTGCCGGTAGACCCGGCCGTTCTCGTTGGGTTCGGTGTAGCCGAGGGACTCGGGATCCTGAACGGGTTCGTAAACCGGCCTGTAGTCGAGGCGGCGAGAGAAGAAGAGGTCGTCTCGCTTGAGGTTCTCGGCTTTGACGTGGTCCTGCAGCTTGGCGACGATTTGACCGCTGAGCTTGAGCTTTCGCCACTTTCGGCCCTTGGGGTACTCCTTGACCAGGTTCCGTTTGCCCTCGGGGTGGATCTCTGAGGACAGGTAGAGGACCACACGGCTGACAGTCAGGATGTTGGTCCCGAAGTCGAGGTCCTTGACCCGGAGCTCGGCCAGCTCACCCCAACGCAGGCCACTCTCGATGGCCGTCTCGACGAGGAGGCGGGAGGTCTCGTCAGGGAGCGCCGCGTAGATCTGGTCGAACTCGTCCGCAGTGATGATCCGGCGCGGCTTCTCCGGGATCGGGTCGGTCGGCACTCCCCTGCTCGGGTGCAGCAGGATGACCCCGTCGTTGACCGCGGTCGTGAAGATGGCGTTCAGAACCGCGCCCTTGCAGTACGCGATCCGATGCCTGCCCACCTCCTTCGTCTTGAGGCCCGTGACCCAGGAACGGACGTCCTGGGAGCTGATATCACACATCCGCATGTTCTCGAAGTACGGAAGGATGTGCGTCCGCAGAGCCCCCAGGTAGTCCTGCTTGGTGCTGAGCTCGATCCGGTGGTTCGGCAGCCACGTCTCCATGACGTACGTGCCGAACTTCTGTCTACCTCGTCGCGGATCCCATGTTCGGCCTTCGGCGATCTTCGCCTCGGCCGCCTGCCACGCCCTCTCCGATTCCTTCAGCGTCCCGAAGGTCCCGGCGGTCTGCCGGATCCCGGACGCGTCGTCGTACAGAGCCTGGTAGCTGATCTTGCCGTTCCTGCCGGTCCGCTGCCGGGTGAAGCCCACGGAGAACCTCCTCGCACCTTGATCATTTGTCACTCATTTGTCACTGGATCATGCTGATACGCAGTGAGACGATCTTGCACTGGTCAACACGAAAACCGGCTCTGACCAGCAAGTTAATCAATCCCTACCCAGGTCACGACTTGGCAAAGCGGACGCCCGAGCTCGCTTCCAAACCAGCTACGCGGGTTCGATTCCCGTCAGCCGCCCCACACCACGAAGGTCCAGGTCGAGACCGTGAACCCGACCCAGGCCTTTCGCTTTTCGCCGGCCTTCTTGGCGAAGTGAGCGCAACCGCGAGGCCCTTTGAAACCTACGGGCTATTGGGATGGATTCCCCGCGATAGCGGATTCGTGTGCCTATCATCCTCAAATGTGAGTGATGAGAATGCTGTATCGCAGCCTCAGCCGGTCAGGGACGCGCATAGGGCGCTGGGGTTGTGGTCGATCCGGCGGGCGCTCGGCTTCGCCTTTACCGGTGCGGTTCTGTTGTTGGTCGCCGCCTGGTTCGGTCTGGCCTGGCTGCTGGGGTCGCCGCCCCGGGCCGAACCCAAGCCGCTGGACACCGCCGCGCAGCTGGAGTTGCTGAAGCTCGTCTTCGCTCTCGTCGCCGGTATCGGGGCTCTCGTCGCCCTGGTCACCGCCTATCGCCGCCAGCGTATCGACGAAGCCGCCGGTGAGCGGGCGGAGCGTATCCAGGCCCATGCCGAACGCGTCGCCAGGCTCACTCAGGCCCATGTCGAGCAGGTGGCTCGGGTCTCGGCTCATGACGCCGTCGAACGCCGTGTCACTGAGTTGTACGGCCAAGCCGTCGAGCAGCTCGGCCACGACAAAGCCGCTGTCCGGCTCGGTGGCCTTTACTCCCTGGAGCGCCTCGCCCAGGACCATTCTGCCCACCGTCAGACCGTCACCGATGTCATCTGCGCCTATCTGCGCATGCCTTACCGTCGCCCGCCCGAGTCCGGTCCCGACGTGCCGTCCAGTGAGGCCGACATCGCGGCGCGCCAGGAACTCCAAGTCCGCCTCGCCGCCCAGCGCCTCCTTAAGCGGCACCTCACCACCAAACCAAATGACACGCCCGATACCTACTGGCCGGGCCTCACCATCGACCTCGCCGAAGCCCATCTCATCGACTTCGACCTCGCTCTCTGCCACATCCACTCGATAGACCTCACGAAAGCGCGGTTCAGCGGGAACGCCTGGTTCGACGGAGCGCAGTTCGGCGGGGACGCGTTGTTCGGCGAGACGCGGTTCGAGGGGAGGCCGGATTCAGCAGGACGCAGTTCAGTGAGGGTGCCCTGTTCAGCGAGGCGCGGTTCGGCGGAGGCGCCAGGTTCGACAGGGCGCGGGTCAGCGGAGATGCCTGGTTCATCGGAGTGCGGTTCAGTGGGAACGCCTGGTTTCGCGAGATGGAGTGCTGCGGGGACGCCAGATTCGACGGGGTGCAGGTCGGTGAGGACGCCTGGTTCGATGAGGTTCAGGTCAGGGGGGAAGGCTGGTTCGACGAGGCGCGGTTCGGGGGAAGCGCCAAGTTCGGGGAGGCTCAGTTCGGCGGCGACGCGAGGTTCCGCAATGCGCGGATCAGCGGGGACGCTGAATTCGATAGGGCGCAGTTCTATGGGAACGCTTGGTTCAACGGGGCGCGGGTCAGCGGAGACGCCGGGTTCGGGGAGGCTCAGTTCGACGGGAACGCCTGGTTCAGCAGGGCTGTGTTCGACGGGGACATCACGTTCGACGGGGCGCAGTTCAACGGGGAGACGCGGTTCGGTGGGGTGCTGCGTTCGACAGGGTGCGGCTCAACGGGAACGCGCGGTTCCAGGGGGCGCGGTTCGGTGGGAAGACCGGGTTCAGCGGGACGAGCTTTCATCGTCCTCCGGCTTTGAGGAGGCGGCGGCGCGCGGGTGTTGGGAGCGATTGGCCGGAAGGGTGGGGAATCGAGACGGCGACGGGCGGCGATGGGCCCATGGGGCGGTTGGTTCGACGGTGATGACGGCGGACGGGAGGTCGTCGGCGGTCATGGCGCGTCGGGTGCCGGGCTGGGTCGGTGGTTCGGTTTCAGGTGGTGTTCGTGGAGTGGGCGGCTGTGATGCGAAGTTGTTCGGTCATGGTGTGGCGGCTGGTTCCGCGGGTTTTGACGGCGTGGCAGTTCGGGCACAGGGCGATCATCTGCTCGGGGTGGTCTCGGCCTCCTGCGGCGAGGCCTTCGATGTGGTCGATCTCCAGGACGGGGGTGCCGCGGTCGGTGACGTCAGGGGCGGGGGCGCCGCAGAATTCGCAGTGGCCGGCGCTGCGTTCGAGGACGGCCTGGCGGGCGGGGTCCAGTCTGACCGGCTCGTTTCGGAGTTGGGTTCTGCGCAGGCCACGCCGCTCTCTGGCCTCGGCGAGGCGGCACAGGCGGGCGTAGGAATCGCTGTCGGCGACAGGGCTGGGGGCGTTATCGATTCCGGCTGCCGAAAGGAGTGCTTCGTACTCTTCCAGCGGTAGTTCGAACTTCTCCTGCAAGGCGTCGAGGACTTCGAACCGAGCGGTGGCGGATGCCCGGACGAGGGTGTGGCATGCGGTCGGCAGTCCTCCGAGGGGCTGGTGGGAAGCGAACCAGTCTTCGGGGTGTCCGTGTGCGGTCGGCACCACGCCGTCGAACCCTTGAAGATCCCATAGGCCGGCTTGGTAGAGCGCCGCGACCGGGTGGGCGGGGTTCGGACGGTCGCTCTCGCCGTCGCGTTTGTGCTCCTTCAGCAGGGGGTGGAGGAGGTCTCGGGTCTGTGCCCAGGGTTCCAGGCGGGGGTGCCCTTCGACGGCTCGTCCGATGGCCCAGGCCAGGACGACGGCCTGCTTGAGCATCGGGCCGCTTTTGACACAGTTCGGTTTCAGGCCGCGGATCGGTGCGAAAGGCCCCAGAGGGATGGGGTCGGCGCTTCGGTCGATCACGGTGAATCCCAGTGCCCGCAGCACGCCGACCACATGGCTTTCTCCGCCGGAGAACTCGGAAGCCCGGAGGGGGGCGGTGCCGGGAAGGTAGCCGTGTGCCGCTCCGGCGATGGCCTTCGAGTCGTACTCGCGGCCCTCATGGCGGACGAAGAACTTCCGGGCTCGGTGGAATCCGTATTTGGCGAGGAACGCCTCACGCCCGAGGTCATCGAACTCGAGGAGGGCCGAGTGCACTGCGGCGGCGGTCAGGTCCATGCAGACACTTTGACATTAAGCAACGATAAATCACCCGTTGTCTGCCTGATCGCATCGCCGTCCAGCGGGATCCACCGGGTCGAGGACTTCGCGAGCGAGAGTAGGAGGCCGTGAAACCGGCCAGGGCAAGGTGAAACCGACCTGAAGCCAAGGTGAAGGCGGGAGCGCGGAAGCTCTTCTTGTCGCCGGGAGGTGCCCGGCGGGGAGAGGGGGCGCGTTATGGCGGATCTCAGTGCCGTCCGGGCTGACGGGTTGGTCAAGACGTTCGGGGACTTTCGGGCCGTGGACGGGGTCGATCTTGAGGTGCGGCGGGGGGAGATCTTCGGGGTTCTGGGGCCTAACGGGGCGGGGAAGACGACCACTCTGAAGATGCTCGCCACCTTGCTTCCCATCGATGGGGGGCGGGCGGAGGTCTTCGGGGTGGATGTTCGGCGGGAGCCGCATCGGATTCGGCAGCTGGTGGGGGTGACGGGGCAGTACGCGTCGGTGGACGAGGATCTGACGGGGCGGGAGAACCTTTGGTTGTTCGCTCGGCTGCAGGGGTTGTCCAGTGGGCGGGCGAAGGGCGTCGCAGGAGAGCTGCTGGAGCGGTTCGGGCTGCTGGAGGCGGCCGACCGGCCGTTGTCGCAGTTCAGCGGGGGGATGCGGAGGAGGCTGGACCTGGCGTCGAGCCTGATCACGCGGCCGCCGTTGATCTTCTTGGACGAGCCCACGACGGGGCTCGACCCGCGGACGCGAGGGCAGATGTGGGACACGATCCGGGAGCTGGTCACCGAGGGGTCCACGATCCTGCTCACCACGCAGTACCTCGACGAGGCCGACCAGCTCGCCGACCGGGTGGCGGTGATCGACCGGGGGCGGAAGGTCGCCGAGGACACTCCCGACGCGTTGAAGACGCAGGTGGGTGACTCGACGCTGCAGCTCGGGCTCGCGGACGCCGGGGACATCGCCGCGGCGGCGAGCGTCGTGCGGCGGTCGTTGGGTGAGGAACCGGTCCTCACCCCGGAGGCGGGGCGCATGAACGTCTCCCTCCCCGACCCGAACCGGGCCGCGGAGGTGCTGATCGGGCTGCGGGAGGCGGGGATAGGCATCGCCTCGGTGAGCGTCGCCAAGCCGACGCTGGACGAGGTGTTCCTGGCGCTGACCGGACACGGCGCCGACGACGAATCCAAGAACGAACCCGAGATGGAGGCGGTCCGATGACCACCCTGGCCCCGACCGTACCCGGCAGCCGGCGCGTCGACCCGGCCGCCGCGGTCGCCCGTACGGCGTCCCGCAGCTCGCTGCGGGAGACCCAGACCCAGGTCCTGGCGATGGCGTGGCGGGCGTTGAAGAAGATGCGGCGCAAGCCGGAGCAGTTCTTCGACGTCGTCATCCAGCCGCTGCTGTTCACGGGGATGTTCGCGTTCATCTTCGGCGGCGCGATCTCCGGCAGCGTCTCGGACTACCTTCCGGTCCTGATCCCCGGCATCCTCGCGCAGACGGCGCTGACCGTCTGCATGGCGACCGGTGTCCAGCTGCGCGAGGACATGGACAAGGGGGTCTTCGACCGGTTCAAGTCGCTGCCGATCGCGCGGATCGCCCCGCTGGCGGGGCCGATGGTCGCCGACCTGATCCGGTACGCCCTCGCGTCGGTGCTGACGCTCCTCACCGGGCTGGCCATCGGGTACCGGCCCGGCGGGGGTGTGCTCGGCTGCGTCGGCGGCGTGGTGCTGACCGTGGTCGCGGGCTGGTCGCTGGCGTGGATCTTCACCTGGCTGGGCACGATGGCGCGGTCGGCGCAGAGCGTGCAGGGCATCTCGATGATGATCATGTTCCCGCTCACCTTCCTGTCCAACGCCTTCGTGCCGGCCGAGACGCTGCCCGGCTGGCTGCAGGCGTTCGTGAAGGTCAACCCGGTGTCGCACGTCGTCTCCGCGGTGCGGGACCTGTTCAACGACGGGAAGGTGACGGCCGAGGTCGGCTGGGCGGTCGCCGGCTGCGTGGTCGTCGTCGCGGTGTTCGCCCCGCTGGCGGTCCGCTCCTACTCGCGCAAGATGTAGCGCCCGTCGGACCGCCCGAACCAGGCGGTCGTCAGACCACCCGGGCCAGGACGGCGCGGGCCTCGGCGAGCAGGTCGGGCCCGCGCCGTTCGCCGTATCCGGCCTCGATCCGGGCCATGGCGCCGGGGGCGACGCGTTCGGCGTGGGCGCACAGCGTCGGCCACTGCATCGTCAGGACGAACCGGTTGTAGGCGAAGCGCTCGGCGAGCACGAGCAGCCGGACGGCGTCCTCGACGGGCAGCGCCTCCTTCAGCAGGCCCCAGATGCCCAGTCCGACGAGCGCCATTCCCGCCACCGGGAAGTCCCTGAAGGGGGTGTCCATGTCGAACAGGGCCGGGATCTCGGCCCGCAGCGACGCGAAGAGGTCCGCGCCCTCGGCGCCCTCGCCGTACTGCGCGAACGCCGAGAGGGCGATGGCCTCGCCCACGACGGTCCACGGGGTGAGGTTGTCCGGCGCGCCCGGGATGCGCAGGTTCCTTAGTGTCCGAGCCCCCTCGCGGTACTGCCGCAGGCCCTCGGCGATGTCGCCGTCGACGAGCGCCAGCTGGGCCCGGCAGGCCGCCACCGAAAGGGCCTCACTGTAGGAGCCCTGCGGGGCCAGCCTCTCCAGCTCTTCGAGCAGCCGCGCGGCGTCGTCACGGCGGCCTTCGACGAGCGCCGCCGTGGAGAGGACGGCACGGGTCTGGACGGCGTCGTCCACCGCCCCGAGGCGGTCGAGTACCGGGAGCGCCTCGGCGGCGTGCGCGCGGGCCGCCGCGAAGTCGCCCACCTGCGCGTACAGTCCGATCAGCTGGGTGTGCAGTATCGCGCGATGCCAGGGGCCGCCTTCCTCGCCGATGAGTTCGAGGGAGGTGCGTGCCGCTTCGATCGCGCCGGCGTGGTCGCCGGCGTTCTCCCGACCGTGGCTCAGCCAGTGCAGTCCGATCGCGCGGATCAGGGGGTCGGTCGCGGCGGCCAGCGTCTCGATGCCGTGCTCGGGGTCGGACGCCATGGCGAGCAGCGAGGTCACCAGGGCCCGGACCGCCGGGTTCGGCGAGTCGGCGCCCAGCTCGGCCAGCGACCCCACCAGGACCTCGGCTCCGTCGAGGGAGACGACGATGGCGTTGATCAGCGCGATGCCCAGGGCCGTCCGGGTGCGGTCGAGGAGCCGGGGCGGCGGCGTCCAGCCGGTCAGGGCCTGCGCGATCACCGGGATGAGAACGGCGCTGCGCGTGTGGTCCCCGCAGACCGACCAGTAGCCGCCCAGCGCCGCAAACAGCACCACCACCGCTTCCGGGTCGGGTTCGGCGAGGAGCTCGCGCAGGACGTCGGCGAGGTTCGTCTCCTCCAGGCGCAGCCGGTCCATCGCGTCGACCTGCTCCGGCGAGTACAGCCGGGTGCCGTGCCGGTCGGCGTGGCCGACGGCCCAGGCGCGTACGGCGGCGCGGGCCTCGGCCGTCTCGCCGGCCGCCTCCAGCCGCATCCGGCCGAACTCGCGCACCGTCTCCAGCATGCGGTACCGGACGTCTCCGGCCGTCTCCGCGACGGTGAGGAGGGACTGCTCCACCAGTTCCTCGATGTCGCCGAGGGCGCCGTCACCGAGTACCTCTTCGGCCGCGTCGAGGGCGAAACCGTCGGGGAAGGCCGAGAGGCGACGCAGGGCGCGGCGTTCCCGCTCGCCGAGGAGGTTCCAGGACCAGTCGATCACCGCCAGCAGCGTCTGGTGCCGGGACGGGGCGCTGCGGTCGCCGCCGCGCAGCAGCGCGAACCTGTCCTCCAGGCGGCGGGCGATCTCGGCCGGAGACATCACCCGCACCTTCGCGGCGGCCAGTTCGATCGCGAGCGGCAGGCCGTCCAGACGGGCCACGAGAGCGCGGACGTCCTCCTCGTCGAGGCGCACACCGGGCCGGGCCGCGGTCGCGCGGTCGCGGAACAGCGCGACGGCGTCGCCGGTGCCCAGTTGCGGCAGCGGGTAGACGCGTTCGGCGGAGATCGCCAGCGGGGAGCGGGTCGTGGTGAGGACGCGCAGCTCCCGCGTGGTGGCGGCGAGCTGGGCGACGAGGTCGGCGACCGCCCCCACGAGGTGCTCGCAGTTGTCGAGCACCAGCAGGGTCGGGGCCAGGTCGAGCTGCTGGGCGATCCGGGTGCGGACGTCGGCGCGCTGCCGGGGGGTGAGGGCGTGGCGTCCGGCCACCGAGTCGCGGACGCCGAGCGCCGACCCGATCTCGCCGACCAGGTCCTCGGGCGCCGTCACGCCGACCAGTTCGACGAAGTGCACGACCGGCTGCGGGGCCTCGCGGGCGACGGCGTGGGCGAGCCTCGTCTTGCCGAGCCCGCCGGGGCCGAGGATCGAGACGACCCTGGACGTGGTGAGCAGTGCCCGCACCCGCCGGAGGTCGTCGTCGCGGCCGAGCAGCGGCGTCGCGTCGAACCGCACGCCGGCGCGTACGGGGCTGTCGAGCGCCAGCAGTTCGCGGTGGATCCGCCGCAGTTCGGGGCCGACGTCGGCACCGATCCTCTCGCGCAGGTCCGATCGGTGGTCCTCGAAGCGCTCCAGCGCGGCGCCCGTCCCGCGCACCGCCGCCTCGCTGTGCAGGAGATCGGCGAGCAGGCCCTCGTCCTCGGGGTGTTCGCGCGCGGCTTCTTCGAGCCCGGGCAGCGCGGCTTCGTGGTCGCCGCCGCGGCTCCGGGCGCGGGCGAGCACGGCCCGCGCGGACGCCAGGTCGTGTTCCGCGCGGCGGCGCACCTCGGACAGCGGGCCGTCGTCCTCGGGAGGCAGCGCTCCGGCGCCCAGCACGAGGGCCTCCTGCGCCGCCGCGGCCGCTGCGGCCGGGTCTTCGGCGAGCAGTGCCCGCGCCCGGTCCGCCAGGGTGTGCAGCCGGTCGGCGTCGACCCCGTCGGACGGGACGTCGAGCCGGTAGCCGCCGCCTTCGGTGACCAGCGCCTCCGCCCCCACGACCGCTCTGGTGCGCGACACCAGGACCTGCAGTGCCTTCGCCGGGTTGGCCGGTTCGTCCTCGCCCCACACCTGTGCGACGAGCCGTTCGGCGGTCACGGCGCGGCGGGAGAGCGCGAGGGCGGCGAGCAGCGTCCGCGCCCGCTCGCCGACCACCGGCCGACCCCGCCACCGCACGCCGTCGAGCAGGCTCAGATCGATCGGCATGGCCCTGAGTCTAGACTCCTCGGCGACATTTCCCGCTTCCCGCCTTTACCTAGTAAGGTGCACCGTGCGCCCGGACGCCGGTTAGCCGGTTTTCACGTAGGGGATTACTCCGATCACCCAAAGTGGTGATCTTGGAGGCGTGATGCGGCCGTTGAGACCCGATCTCTCACTGGTGGCCGTCGCCGTGGGGCTGCTGCTGGCGGTGGTGCTGTGGGGGGCGGTCTTCACCGAGTCGCTCACCAGGGCCGGGGACGCGGCGCTCGGGTGGGTGGTGGCCGGCTTCGGGTGGCTGTTCGTGGTCGCCGCCGACCTCTTCCTGGTCCTGGCCGTCGTGCTCGCGCTCAGCAGGTTCGGCCGGATCCGCCTCGGCCGGGACGACGACGTCCCGGAATTCAGCAACCTTTCCTGGACCGCGATGATGTTCAGCGCCGGGATGGGCATCGGGCTGATGTTCTACGGCGTCGCCGAACCCATGACGCACCTGCTCGACCCGCCTCCGGATCTGGGCATCACGGCGGGCTCGCCTCAGGCCGCGCGGACCGCGATGGAGTACTCGCTGTTCCACTGGACCCTGCACCCCTGGGCCATCTACGCGGTCACCGGCATGGCCCTGGCCTACTCCACCTTCCGGATGGGGCGGGGCAACCGGTTCAGCGAGGCGTTCACCCCGCTGTTCGGCGGGCGGCCCAGGCCCCTCGTGGGGCGGCTGCTGGACCTGCTGGCCATCCTGGCCACGGCCTTCGGCACCGCGACCAGCCTGGGCCTGGGGTCGCTCCAGGTGGAGTACGCCCTCAACGAGCTGTTCGGGATCAGCGGACGGCGGCTGGAGGTGACCGTCATCGTCGTGCTGACCGCCGCGTTCGTCCTCTCGGCGGCCTCCGGGGTGAACCGCGGCGTGCGGATCCTCAGCACCCTCAACGTCTACCTGGCCGTTCTGCTGGCCGCGTTCATCTTCGTCTTCGGCCCGACCGTGGCGATCCTCGACCTGGTCCCCGCCTCGCTCGGCGGCTACCTGAACGACCTGATCCCGATGGCCTCGCGGACGGGCGCGTTCATCGACAAGGAGTGGCTCGGCCAGTGGACCCTCTTCTACTGGGCGTGGTGGATGTCCTGGGCCCCGTTCGTGGGCGCCTTCATCGCCCGGATCTCCCGGGGCCGCACGATCCGCGAGTTCGTCGTCGGCGTGCTGCTCATCCCCTCCGGCGCCAGCCTGCTCTGGTTCTCGATCAGCGGCGGCAGCGCCGTGTGGCTGCAGCTGTCGGGCGCGGCGGACTTCTCCGCGAAGCTCGCCGAAGGCACCGAGGCGGCGATGTTCGCGCTCCTCGACGACCTGCCGCTCAGCGCGCTCACCACCGCGGTCGCGGCGGTCCTGGTGGCGCTCTACTTCGTCACCGGCGCGGACTCGGCCTCCCTGGTGCTCGGCTCGCTCTCCACCCGGGGCTCCCTCCATCCCGCCCGGCCCCTGGTGGTGATGTGGGGCGTGCTGATCGGGCTGGTCGCACTGGTGCTGCTGCTGGCCGGCGGGCTGGAGGCGCTGCAGCAGGCGACGATCCTCATCGCGCTGCCGTTCGCGGTCGTCATGCTCATGCTCTGCGTGGCGCTGGTGAAGGAACTGCGCGAGGACCCCGGCGCGGGGCCGCTCCCCCGCCGCCGTCCGCGCGGCCTGCCGGACGCCCTCCGCCGCGTCAGCGGGGAGGACGACACCCGGTGATCTCCCGTCCCCGACGGGACACCGATCACCTCCCGGACGGACATCGCGTCCCTACCGTGGGACGGCATGGAGATCGATTTCGAAGAGCTGCACGAGGCGTGCGGCGCGATGATCAGCGGCGACCACGAGCAGGCGCGGAGCGACCTCGGAAGGCTGCTGTCCGCCGCGGGCGAACGCGGCCCCCGCTGGACGGAGGCTCTGCTGCACGCCCTGCTCGCCGACGTCTGCGGCCGCCTCGGGGACGTCGCGGGCGGAATCGCGCACCTGCGGGCGGCGGTCGCGCTCGGCTGGAACGACTGCGTCGCGGCCGTCGCGGAACCGGGCCTGGCGGCGCTGGCGATGACACCGGAATACCGCGACGTCTACCGACAGATCACCGTGTCTCCGGCCGACCTGGAGGAGTTGCGGTGGATCCACGCCGAACGCTCGGCCGTCGACCACGACACCAGCATGATCATCGCTGAGAACGTCGGCCGGAAGGACGGTTCGCCGACCGAGGTCCCGCAGGCCCTCCTGCCCACCCGTACGCCCGACGGCCTCGGCGTGCCCGCCGCCCGCGCGCTGCTGCGGCTGCGCCAGCGCGGCCAGCTGCACGCCGTGCTGGTCTCCGACCGGTTGCGCAGCTCCCACCTCGGCTCGATGGCGGTGATCAACAATATCGGCGGGTCGGGGTTCGGCTTCGGCGGATCGGGCTTCGGTTCTCCGATGATGGAGGCGGCCACCTCCCAGGCCCTCGCGTCCTCCCGCGCCGCGTCGCGCCGGGAGGCGGTCCGCGCCCGCGCCTTCTGCCCCACGATCGGCCTGTCGACGCTCCCCGCCCCCGCCCCCGGCCTCACCTGACCGCCGGCGCCGCCCTTCACAGGCGGCGGCACTGCCCTTCCTTGTCGCCGTCGACGCGGTTGGCGCCGCCGCGGACCTTCAGGCGGTTGCTCTTGCACTGGAGGTTGCCGTCGACGACGTTGCGCTGGACGAACTGGCGGGCGCCGTTGCCGAAGAGCTGGATGTCGCCGTTCACCACCGTGCGGACGATGTGCGCCTGACCGCCGCGTTCGAGCTGGATGTTGCCGTCGACGGAAGAGCGGGCGCCGGAGCGGGGGCGGACGTCGACGCGCCGGTGTCCGGACGCCTGGATGTTCCCTTCGACACGGAGGCCCCGCGCGACGAGCGTCGCGTTCCGGTGGACCTTCACATCACCGTCGACACGGGTTCCGAGGAGGCGGCAGGTCGCGCCGCGGGGGACCTGCACGTTGCCGTCGATGAAGCGGGCGCCGATCGTGCCGCGGCAGGTGACGTCGTCGTCGGCCGCCGCGGGAGCGGCGACGATGAGCGGAGCGGCGAGCGCCAGGGGGGCCAGGAACAGGAACTTTTTCATGCCCCCACCTTCGGCACGGGGGGTGAGCCGCGCATGAGCGCATCATGAGGAGGTTCTCATCCGGGACGGAGAACCGGTCGCGGCGCCCTCTGGATAATCCGCGGGGGAAGGGGCAGGATATCCATCCTGAGAAACAGTGTTCTCCTCAGGGAAACGAGGATCGTGTGGTCTCGTGGGTGATGGCGGTGCTGGGCGGGTGCATGCTCGTGCTGGCCGGGGTGGCGCTGGGGCGGGGCAGGGCGGCGGGGGCGGTCGCGCCGCTGGTGGCGGTGATCTGCCTGGGGCTGGCCTACGACAACCTCGCCGTGGCCGCGGGGCGGGTGCTGGGATTCGGCGGGACGCTGGAGGCGGTGAGCGCGCCCCGGTTCTGGATCCACGCACTGCTCACGCCGCTGCTCATCGTCGCGGGCGGGTCGATGGCGGCGCGGCTCGGGGTGAGGTGGGCGGCCTCGCGGGTCGCCGTCGTCGGCGGCGGGGTCCTGGTGGCCGTGCTGGTCGCGATCGGGGTCTTCGAGGACGTCGTCGAGCTGGAGCTGGCGCCCGCAAAGTACGCGGACCTGGTGCGTTACACCAATGAGGGCGCGGCGGGGCCGCCGATCCCCGCCATCGTCACGATCCTCGTGCTGCTCGCGCTCGGCGTCGCGATCTGGCGGACCGCCGGGAGCCCCTGGTTGTGCCTCGGGGCGGTCGCCATGTTCGCGGCCGCCGCCCTCGGGGGCTCGCGCCCGTGGCTGGGGAACCTGGGCGAGCTGGCCCTTCAGGCGGCGGTCGTGGCGACGCTGGTGGCGGCGGCCCGGGCGGTCAGTCCTCCAGCTCGGGTGAGCGGTGGTAGGACGTGATGCCGGCGGCGTCCCAGCGCGCGGTGTGGGCGCGGAGGCGGGTGACGTAGGAGGGCCAGTCCTTGGGGGCGGGGGACCAGGCGACCTCGGCCAGGCCGGGGAGGCGGGGGTAGAGCATGTGGTCGAGGTCGTCGGGGGTGGTGAGGGTCTCGGTCCACAGGGGTGCCTCGACTCCGACGACGCGCGCGCCGGGGACGAGGGACTCGGGGTCCCACTCGTAGCTCTGGCGGACGCCCACGGTGCCCGCCCACCTGAGGCCGAGAGCGGTGTCATCGTCGTACTTCATGTCCAGGTACGCACGGTTCGCCGGGGACATGATGAGCGGGAGGCCGCGGGAGGCGGCGGCTGCCAGGGGCTCGGGGACGGGCTCGTGGGTGGGGCGCCAGTACTGCAGGTGGGTGCCTTCGGGAAGGTCGGGGGCGGCCGCGGCCTCCTGCCAGGCGACGACGGTCCTGTCGTGGCGGACGGCCAGGGGGAGGGTGCGCGTCATGAAGGCGGCGTAGTCCTCGGCGGTGGTCTGGAGGGCTTCGTCTCCGCCGACGTGCAGGTAGGGGCCGGGGGTGAGCGCGGCCAGCTCGGTGAAGACCGCGTCCAGGAAGTCGTAGGTGGCGGGATTGTGGATGGCCAGCTGGCTGAAGCCCACGTCGATGCCGCGGTAGAGCTCCGGCGTGACGCCCTCGGGCGCCAGGTGGGGGTAGCTGGCCATGGCGGCCTGGGTGTGGCCGGGAAGGTCGATCTCGGGCACGACGGTCATGTGGTGCGCGGCGGCGTAGGCGACGATCTCGGTGAAGTCGGCACGGGTGAAGTGGCCGCCGTCCCCCTCCCCCACCTGCGAGGTGGCACCGTGCTCGGTGAGGCGCGGATGGGAGGGGATCTCCAGGCGCCAGCCCTGGTCGTCGGTGAGATGCAGGTGCAGGATGTTGAACTTGTAGGGGACGGCGCGGTCGATGAAGCGCTTGACGGCGGCGACGTCGAAGAAGTGGCGGGCCACGTCGAGCATCACCCCCCGCCAGCGGAAGCGCGGCGTGTCGGTGATGGAGACGCACGGGACGCGCCACGGGCCGGGGAGCGGGGCCGGGGACTCGATCTCGGCGGGCAGGAGCTGGCGCAGGGTCTGCACGCCGCGGAACAGCCCCTCCTCGGTGCGGGCGCGGAGCCGGACGGCCTCGGCGGTGACGTCCAGCCGGTAGCCCTCCTCCCCCAGGTCCGCCGGGCCGTCCAGGGTGAGCGCGAGCGCGCCCTCGCGGGCGGACGGCGGCGCGTGGCCGGCGGCGCGGCGCAGGAGGGCGGCCAGGAAGCGGGTGGCGTGGCACTCCGGACCGCTCAGCGCGGTGTCGGCGGTGAGCTCGAAGACGCCGTCGTGGACGGCCAGGACACGGGGAGCCGGAATCAGCGCGGGGATCACGCGTCCCATAATAGGCAAGTTTCTTAACAGTTCCAGTGGTTCAGGGAAGCGGGACCTCCGTCACCGGGACCGGCACCCGGGACGGCGACGGCGGCGCGTCCTCCGCGAGCGCCACCACCAGCCCCAGCGCCAGCGCCGCGACCACCACCATCAGCGCGATGGCCGGCCCCACCCGCGCCGGCCGGCCCGCGTCGACGAGCGGATCCTCCGCGGACGGCGCGGCCTCGGACGATGCGTCCACGGGCGGTGCGGCCCCGGACGACGCGTCCGCAGGCGGAGCGTCCGCGGTCGGCGCGGCCGCGGTGCCCTCGGCGGGCCGGATGTCCGCCACCCGGTCGGAGACCGTCTCCGGGACCTCCTCCGCGACCGGGGCCGCAGCGGAGGCGGGCTGGGACGAGAGGGAAACGGGCTCGGACGAGGGGACGGGGACCGCCACGGGAGCGGGCAGCGGCTCCTCCGGGTCGCGCCCGACCAGCCGCAGCATCAGCTCCGGAGCCGAAGGCCGCTCCTGCGGCGCCTTGCTCAGCGCCGCGCGGACGAGCCGCCGCAGCACCCCCTCCTCCAGCCCGTCGAGGTCGGGTTCGTCCTGCACCACCCGGCGCGCCACGTCCAGCGCCTGCCCCTCGCCGAAGGCCTGGCGCCCGGTGCCCGCGTAGGCCATGAGCAGCCCCCAGGCGAAGACGTCGGCGGCGGGCGACGCGCTGCCGCCCACCAGCACCTCGGGCGCCATCCAGCCCGGCGTCCCCAGCACCGTGCCGGTCGTGGTCCAGGACGTGTCGGCGTCCAGGGCGCGCGCGATGCCGAAGTCGATGACCCGCGGCCCCGAGAGGGTCAGCACCACGTTGGACGGCTTGAGGTCGCGGTGCACCAGGTCCGCCTCGTGGATGGCCGCCAGCGCCGTGGCCACCCCCAGCGCCACGCCGTGCAGGTCCGAGGCGGGCAGCGGCCCGCTCTCGTGCACCCGCCGGGCCAGGGGGACGCCGCCGACGTACTCGCTGACCATGTACGGCAGGCCCGCCGGGTGGAGCGCCTCGTCCTCGCCGTGCCCCAGGATCCGCGCGGTGCAGAAGGAGGCGACCCGCCCGGCCAGCGCCACCTCGTGGGCGAACCGGGCGCGGAAGGCCTTGTCCTCGGCCAGCCGGGGATGGATGGTCTTCACCGCCACCCGCCCGCCTTCGGCGTCCTCGGCGAGGTAGACCGCGCCCATCCCGCCCGAGCCGATGCGGCCCAGCAGCGGGAGGCCGCCGACCACCGCGGGATCCTCCACCGTCAGCGGTCGTATGCCAGCCGGCAGCGTCTTTTGCACCTGCACCCGTTCCGTCGTCCGAGATCATGCGGGGTCAAGGGTGCCCTATCCACCTCTTCGGGGTGGTCTGTGCAACCGAATCGTCATCCCGCCGTGGCCGACCGGTAGGCCCGCGAGTTGGAGCGCGCGAAACAAACACGTCACCGGGACGTAGCCTCCCGTGCGATCTCGTTTCCTAACCTAGAGACATCTCCGCTCAGCGGGGTCGCACGGACCACAGCGCCGATCGTCGTCGGCTCCTCCTCGACGGACGACGGCCGGCGCGGGAACCGTGCGGCGGACCGGCGGTCCGCGTGCAAGAGCCCCAGGGGTGGGAGGTCCTGGCACGCGGACCCCGGCAACACGCGAAAGGCCCGGGTCAACGGCGACCCGGGCCTTCGACATGTCACCTCACGTGGAGACGTGTCACTTCACATAGACCTGCCAGCCGATCGGCACCATGTCGAACAGCTTCAGGTCGGTGCCGAACGGCAGCCGGGCGCAGCCGTGGGAGTCGGGGTAGAGCGGCACGTTCGCCGAACCGTGCAGCGCGTAGCCCCCGTAGAAGTAGATGGGGTTGTACAGCGTGCCCAGGCGCGCCACCCGCACGCCCCTGATCTTGCGCTGGACCCGGAAGTTGCCGCGCGGCGTGCGCGAGACCGCACCGTCCTCGTACCGGCCGCTGCCGGTGGAGGTGTGGCTGATCAGGGCGATCTCGCCCTTCTTGTAGACCACGACGAGCTGCCGCCCGATGAGGATCTCGACCCGGTTGGCCTTCCGCAGCCTCCTGGGCGTGACGGACCTGGGCGTCTCCGGGTCCTTCAGCGCGGCCCAGGTCTTCTTGCCGACGAGGCCCGAGGCCTTCACCGGCACCTTGTTCACCTTCTGGAACGCCCAGACGGCGGCCCTGGTCGTCGAGCCGTAGCGCCCGTCGGCCTTGCCCGGGTCGTAGCGCAGCTCCTTCAGCCGGAGCTGCAGCCGCTTGACCGCCGCCCCCTTGCTGCCCGTCTTCAGATTCGGCTCGCCCGCCGCCGCCCGCGCCGCCTCGGGCGCGGCGGCGGCCGGCGCCGCGGAGGCGCCCTCCGCCAGCGGCACCAGGACGAGCGAGCCGGCGAGCAACGCCGCCCCCAGCGTGACTTTCTTCACTTGTCTACCCCAAGGATGATTGGTCCGATTTAAGAAACACGACCACATCGCGGCGAAGAGTGTCAACGGTCGAGTCCACCCCGTGACTTGACAACTCTCCGTTACCGCTCGGATATATTGCTTTTGACCGTGACTAAGCGACCATAGAAGTATGTTCGGCAACAACATCTACCAGAGCGACAATGCGGCCCTGGTAGGCAACTCCCCCCAACAGGTGCACGAACGGTTGTGGCTGGAGGGAAGGGAGCGCCGGTGGAAAGCCCGGGCGCGGAACGCGGCCATCCTCCTCGCCCTGGCCTGGTGGCTCACCAACCCCGTCATCGCCGTCGTCGCCGGACTGGTCTACCTCGCCGCGGACCTGCTGTTCGAAGCCCAGCGGCGGCTGACCACCCGGGTGTGGCGGCGGGGCGAGAGCGGGGCGGCGCACACCGCGCGCCTCCTCAGGCTCCTGGAGTTGCGGGGCTACACCGTGCTGCACCGGCGGGTGGTCCCCGGCTACGGCCCCTTCCCCCACCTCGTGGTCGGGGACGGGCGGATCTGGCTGGTGGAGAACCAGGTGTACTCCCCCGAGGACACCCTGCTGTCGGTGAAGGGGCGGCTGTTCGTCGGCAAGGAGTCCCGCGCCCATGTGATCGCCGGGCTGGAGAAGCTCGCGCAGAGCGTCTCCGAGACGCTCTCCAGCGACCTCGGGCTGCCGGTCAAGGCGTCCATCATCGTCGCGATCCACGGCGGGCAGCCGAAGGACACCCGGATGACGGCGGGCGGCGTCATCCTGATGCGCCCCTGGCGCATCCCGAGCTGGATCCACCGCCGCTCCCGCGGGTCCGGCGCGGCGAGCGTCCAGGAGCTCACCGCCCGTGTGCTGCGCCTCTACGGGCCCAGCCTCCAAGGGCTCCGCGGCGAACTGGACTGAGACGCCAAGAGGGCCGCCCGGAACACCCGGACGGCCCCCTTCACCGAACGTGTCAGCCCGCGGCCGCGTCCTTCGCGCGGGCGCGCAGCGCCCTCGCCACGCCGTCACGGCCCTCCGACAGCAGCCGGAGCAGCGCCGACGGCGGCTTCTCCGCCTCGATGTAGGCGTCGGTGCGGTCGATCGTCGCCTGCGAGATGTTGAGGAACGGGTACGCGACCTCGGCGAACGTCTGCGACATGTCGCTGCTCCACTCGCGCCACACCCGGCCGACCTCGGCGAAGTACTCCTCGGTGTAGGGCTCCAGCAGCTCGGCCTGGTCGGGCTCCACGAACCCGCCCAGCGTCGCGCGGAACACCGCGTTCGGCAGGTCGCCGGCGATGACGCGGTCCCACGCCGCCCGCTTGGCCTCGGGCGTGGGGATCGCGGCGCGGCACGCGGCGGCGTGGCGCTCGCCCGCCGCCGTGGCGTCCCGCCGGTGCTCGGCCTCGATCTCGGCCTCGCCCGCCCGGCCGCGCACGACCAGCCGCCGCAGCAGCGTCCAGCGCAGGTCGGTGTCGACCTTCAGGCCCTCCAGCTCCGTCGTGCCGTCCAGCAGGCCCTTGACGAAGTCCAGGTGCGGGCCGGCGACGGCCGCGCCGGTGAAGGCCTGCACGTAGTTGAGCTGGAAGTCCGAACCCGGCTCGGCCGCCCGCGCCAGCTCGAACAGCCCGTCGGCCATGAGCCGCAGGCCGCTCTCCCGCCAGGCGGGGTCGGCGTACTGGCCCAGGGCGGTGCGGGCCTGGCGCAGCAGCGTCTGGGCGACCGTGATGTCGCTGACGCCGCCGATGCCCGACAGCACCAGCTTCACGTAGTCGCGGGTGGCCATCTCCGCGTCGCGACACATGTCCCAGGCCGCCGACCAGCACAGCGCCCGCGGCAGGCTCTCCTTGATCTGGCCGATCGAGGAGACCAGGGTGTTCAGCGAGTGCTCGTCCAGCCGGACCTTGGCGTAGGTGAGGTCGTCGTCGTTGACCAGCACCAGGTCGGGACGGCGCTCGCCGACCAGCTCGGGCACCTCGGTGCGCGCGCCGACGACGTCGAGCTCCACGCGCTTGCGGCGCACCAGCCCTTCGTCCGTGCGGTCGTACAGGCCGATCGCCAGCCGGTGCGAGCGCAGCGTCGGGTACTCCGGCACCGCCTCCTGGAGCACCGCGAAGCTCGTGAACGCGCCCGAGGCGTCCACCTCGTAGGCCGGGCGGAGCGTGTTGACCTGGGAGGTCTCCAGCCACTCCTTGGACCAGGACGTCAGCTCGCGGCCGGAGGTCTCCTCCAGCGCGTCCAGCAGGTCCGCCAGGACGGTGTTGCCCCACGCGTGCCGCTGGAAGTAGCGGCGCACGCCCTCCAGGAAGTTCTCCAGCCCGACGTAGGCGACGAGCTGCTTGAGGACGGACGCGCCCTTGGCGTAGGTGATGCCGTCGAAGTTGACCTCCACCGCCCGGATGTCGGGGATGTCGGCGGCGATCGGGTGCGTGGACGGCAGCTGGTCCTGCCGGTACGCCCAGGCCTTCTCCATGTTGGCGAAGGTCGTCCAGGCGGTCTTCCAGCGGGTCGCCTCGGCCTGGCACAGCACCGACATGTAGGTGGCGAAAGACTCGTTCAGCCACAGGTCGTCCCACCAGCGCATGGTGACGAGGTCGCCGAACCACATGTGCGCCATCTCGTGCAGAATCGTCTCGGCGCGGCGCTCGTAGGCGGCGTCCGTCACGCGCGACCGGAAGACGTAGTCCTCCAGGAACGTCACGCAGCCCGCGTTCTCCATGGCGCCGGCGTTGAACTCCGGCACGAACAGCTGGTCGTACTTGCCGAAGGGGTACGGATAGTCGAAGACCCGCTCGAAGTACTCGAAGCCCTGCTTGGTGACCTCGAAGATGGCGTCGGCGTCCAGGAACTCCGCCAGGGAGGCGCGGCAGTAGATGCCCAGCGGGATGCGCCCGCCGTCGTAGGAGTCGCGCACCACGTGGTACGGGCCGGCGACGAGCGCGGTGATGTAGGTGGAGATCTTCTCGGTCGCCGGGAAGCGCCAGACGCCGCCGTCCTGCTCGGGGGCGGTGTTGGAGATGACCTGCCACGCCTGCGGCGCCGTCACGGTGAAGGCGTGCGCGGCCTTCAGGTCGGGCTGGTCGAAGCACGCGAACATGCGGTGCGCGTCGGCCGTCTCGAACTGGGTGTAGAGGTAGACGCCGCCGTCGACGGGGTCGACCATCCGGTGCAGGCCCTCGCCCGAGCGCGAGTAGAGGATGTCGGCCCTGACGACCAGCTCGTTGTCCTCGGCCAGGGCGGGCAGCGGGAGCCTGCCCTTCTCGGCGTCGTAGGTGGAGGGGTCGAGCGGCGTCCCGTTCAGCACGGCCTCGGTGACGACCGCGTCGTGCAGGTCGATGAAGGTGGACGCGCCGGCCTCGGCGCCGAACCGCACGGTCGTGACCGAGCCGAAGCGCTCGGTTCCGGTGGAGACCGCACCCTCGCCGTTCCCGGCGGTGATGTCCAGCTCCACCTCATACGACTCGACGGTCAGCAGCCGGGCCCTTTCCCGCGCTTCGTCGCGCGTGAGGTTGCCTGCCACAAGCCCTCCCGAAATCTGTCTGGTAGCTCTCTGGATCTTTTCACGTCTACCCGGCCCGCGGGAATTCACCGCTCGTTCTCCCGCGTTGTGCGCAGGGAGAACAACCTTCGCGAGGAGTTTCGGCTTGTCTGAGAACGAGAAAGTACCGGTCGACTTCTGGTTCGACCCGATGTGTCCGTGGGCCTGGATCACGTCGCGGTGGATCCACGAGGTCGCGGAGCTGCGGCCGATCGAGCCGCGCTGGCACGTGATGTCCCTCGCGGTGCTCAACGAGGGGCGCGAGCTGCCCGAGCAGTACGTCGAGATGATGAAGAAGGCGTGGGGCCCGGTGCGGGTCGCGATCGCCGCGGAGCAGAAGTACGGCGCGCAGGTTCTCGGCCGCCTCTACACCGAGCTCGGCACGCGGATCCACGACGGGGGCCGCGGGATCGGCGACGAGGTCGTCGCCGAGGCGCTGGAGGCCGCGGGCCTGGACCCGGCGCTGATCGAGGCGGCGGGCGACGCGCAGTACGACGAGGCGCTGCGCGCCTCCCACCAGGTGGGCATCGACAAGGTGGGCCAGGACGTCGGCACGCCGGTCATCGAGGTCGAGGGCGTCGCCTTCTTCGGCCCGGTGGTCACCCCGATCCCGCGGGGCGAGGACGCTGCCCGACTCTGGGATGGTGTGCGCCTTGTGGCCGGTACGCCCGGTTTCTTTGAGCTCAAGCGCTCCCGAGACGTTTCACCCAGTTTCGAGTAGTCACCCGGCGGGTACCGCCGGTCCATGGCCCAGCAGATGCGGATCACCCCGGGGGTGGCGATGCGGGTGCGGGACGTCTCCCGTCCCCGGACCGGCCGGTCCCCCGCCGAACCGGCCGAGGGGGCCGCGGCCGCCGGGCCGGAGCGGGAGGCCGAGACGCCGAAGACGCCGCCGATGTCCCCCAGGGAGGAGCGGCGGCGTCTTCGCAGACTCCGTAAACGAGGCGGGCAGGGCTAGGGCAGCGGCGGCAGCTCGCCGGTGGTCTCGTAGGCGCTGAGCATGTCGATCCGGCGGGTGTGGCGGGACTCCTGGGAGTACGGGGTGGCCAGGAAGACCTCCACGAACCGCGTGGCCTCCGCCAGCGAGTGCTGGCGCGCCCCGATGCTGATGACGTTGGCGTCGTTGTGCTCGCGCGCCAGCGACGCGGTGGCCTCGTTCCACACCAGCGCGGCCCGCACGCCCTTGACCTTGTTGGCGGCGATGGCCTCGCCGTTGCCCGAACCGCCCAGCACGATGCCCAGCGAACCGGGGTCGGCCGCGACGGCCTCGGCGGCGCGCAGCACGAACGGCGGGTAGTCGTCGAGGGCGTCGTATACCGACGGTCCGGCGTCGACGGGCTCGTGGCCGGCCGCCTTGAGCCACCCGACCAGGTGCTCCTTCAGCTCGTAGCCGGCGTGGTCGGATCCCAGGTGAACTCGCATGGGGCAAGTCTCCCAAGGTCAGGCGGGGAAGGCGAATCCGGGGTCGATCTGCGCCCGGAGGTCCTCCCCTACCGCCCGGTTGGCCCAGCTGCGGGCGTTCCGGCGGTGGAACTCCGCCGCCTGCTCCAGGTACTTCGGCCAGTCCTTGACCCGCTCGTCGACGGCCTTGCGCAGCACGTCCAGGGCGGCGACCCCGGCGTCCTCCAGGACCGCGCCGGGCCGCCCCTGCTCGATCGCCCGCACGGCCGGGGAGTGCCCGACCCAGGTGAGGAGGTCCTCCCCCACGTGCTCGCGCAGGTAGGCGACGTCCTCCTCGTCGTGGACCTTGTTGCCCACGACCTTGATGGCCACGTCGTAGTCCCGGGCGTACTCGGTGTACTGCCGGTAGACGCTCACGCCCTTGCGGGTCGGCTCGGCCACCAGGAACATCACGTCGAACCGGGTGAACAGCCCGGACGCGAAGGTGTCGGCGCCGGCGGTCATGTCGACCACGACGTACTCGCCCGGACCGTCGACGAGGTGGTTGAGGTACAGCTCCACCGCGCCGGTCTTGGAGTGGTAGCAGGCCACGCCCAGGTCGTCGTCGGTGAACGGGCCGGTGGCCATGAGGGTCAGGTTCGGCTGCAGGACGCGCGCGTACGCGGTGTGGAACGGGTCGGGGCCGTGCACGCGCAGCAGCCGCGAGCCCGTCCCGGGCGGTGTCGTCTTGACCATCGCCGCGGCCGAGGAGATCCGCGGGTTGTCCCCGCGCAGGTACTCCTTGAGCTCGGCCAGGTGGTCGCCCAGCGCGGGGACCGCGGCGTCCTCGGCCAGGCCGAGCGCGGCGCCCATGTGCTGGTTGATGTCGGCGTCCACCGCCACGACCGGCAGCCCGATCCCCGCCAGATGGCGGACGAACAGCGACGAGAGCGTCGTCTTCCCGCTGCCGCCCTTGCCCACGAAAGCGACCTTCACGCTTCCCCCTGATGCTCGGTGCCCCTTGATGACACAACAATGAAAACCGTTGTCATGTCCAGTCTGGTACGGCACCGCGGGTGGCGCAACCGGAACGCACCGTCACGGCGTGGAAAGAACGGGTCAGGAGCGCTGCGGGACGACGAATCCGTAGGGCAGCTCCAGCCGGTGCTCGGCCAGGAGCCGCTCGTCGGCCAGCAGCTCGTGCGTCGGGCCGTCCGCGACGATCACCCCGCCGGAGAGGACGAGCGAGCGCGGGCACAGCTGGGCCGCGTACGGCAGGTCGTGGGTGACCATCAGCACCGTGACGTCCAGGGACGTCAGGATCTCGGCGAGCTCGCGGCGCGAGGCCGGGTCGAGGTTGGACGACGGCTCGTCCAGCACCAGGATCTCCGGCTCCATCGCCAGGACCGTCGCGACCGCCACCCGCCGGCGCTGCCCGAAGCTCAGGTGCTGGGGCGGCCGGCCGGCCGCGTGCGCCATGCCGACCCGCTCCAGCGCCGCGGCGACCCTGCGCTCCAGCTCCGCGCCGCGCACCCCCAGGTTCGCCGGGCCGAACGCCACGTCCTCGGCGACGGTCGGCATGAACAGCTGGTCGTCGGGGTCCTGGAAGACCAGGCCGACCCGGCGGCGGACCTCCTTGAGCGCCTTCTTGTCACGGGCGTCGACCGCCATGCCGCCGACGTGCACCGTCCCGGCCCCGCCGTGCAGGATCCCGTTCAGATGCAGGACGAACGTCGTCTTGCCCGCCCCGTTGGGTCCCAGCAGGGCCACCCGCTCGCCTTTGCCGATGGCGACGTCCACGCCGAACAGGGCCTGCGTCCCGTCGGGATAGGCGTAGGCCAGCCCGCTGACCTTCAGAGAAGCGTCCATGGCGCCATCCAAGCAGCCAGCGCGACCGCGGCGGCCGTCGCGGGCAGGACCGCGCTGGCCGCCCACTGGCCGCCGGAGGCGCCGGTCTCCAGCAGGACGGGCATCCGTCCGTCGTAGCCGCGGCTGAGCATCGCCAGGTGCACCCGCTCCCCCCGTTCGAAGCAGCGCAGGAACAGGGCCCCCAGGGAGCGCCCCAGGACCCTGGCGTCGCGCAGGTCGCGCGGCTCGAAGCCGCGGGCCGCGCGGGCCGTCCGCATTCTGCGCATCTCCGCCACCACAACGTCGCCGTAGCGGAACATGAAGGTGGCGATCTGGGTGAGCAGCGGCGGGACGCGCAGCCGTTCGACGCCCAGCAGCAGCACCCGGGGCTCGGTGGTGGTGGCCAGCAGGATCGAGGCGACCACGCCGAGCGTGCCCTTGGCCAGGATGTTCCAGGCGCCCCACAGGCCGTCCTGGCTCACCGCCACGCCGAGCACCTCCACCCGGGGGCCGGTCGCCAGGAACGGCAGCAGGACGGCGAACGCCACGAACGGGACCTCGATGAGCACCCGCCGGGCGACGTGCCCGTACGGGACCCGGGCCAGCGCCGTCACCCCCGCGAGCAGCAGCGCGTAGACCGCGAAGGCCCACATCCGCTCGCGCGGGGTGGCGACCACGGCCAGGACGAAGCCGAGCACCGCGAGGATCTTGCAGTGCGGAGGCAGCTGGTGCACCGGCGAGTCGCCCCGCCGGTACATCGGGTGAGCGTGCCCCGCGCCCATGTCAGGGGTGCGCCTCGGTCCGCCCGCCGGACCCGTCCCGCGCGGCCCCGCCTTCCGAACGGCCGCGCAGCAGCCAGAAGAGCCCGGAGCCCGCGACGAGGACCACGCCCACGCCGATGAGCCCGGACAGGCCCACGGAGGCGCGCTCGTCGGCCACGCCCTTCACCCCGTAGTCGGCCAGCGGGGAGCCGCCCAGCGGGTGGTCCTCCTCCTTGGCGTTGATGCCCTTGTCCTCGGCGACCCGCTCCAGGCCGTCGGGGTGGGAGCTGGCGTAGTGGCTGACGATCCCGGCCAGGACGGCGGCGACGAGCACGCCCAGGGCCAGCAGTTTCTTCAGGCTCATCAGGACGCCGCCTCCTCGGGCTTCCGCGCCGGGTTCACGACGAGTTCGAGCGGTTCGGCCGTGCCGCGCGCGCCGTAGACGAGGTCCGGGCGGACCGCCAGCACGCTGGAGACCGTCAGGGCGGTGATCAGCGCCTCGCCCAGGCCGATGAGGACGTGGACGCCCAGCATCGCCGGGAGGACCGTGGACAGGGGGACCTCGGTGGTGCCGCCGACGACGTAGAAGGCGACGAAGGCCAGGGCGGAGGCGGGCACCGAGACCAGCGCCGCGACGAACGCCGCCGCCGTCACGCTCGGACGGGAGCGCGGCAGCACCCGCACCAGGAGGCGGAACACCCCGTATCCGGCGGCGGCCGTGACGATCGCCATGATCGTGATGTTCACCCCGAGGGCGGTGAGTCCGCCGTCCGCGAAGACCAGCGCCTGGACGGCGAGCACCACCGAGACCACCAGGACCCCGGTGAACGGCCCGACGAGGATGGCGGCGAGCGCCCCGCCGAGCAGGTGGCCGCTGGTGCCGCCCGCGACGGGGAAGTTGAGCATCTGGGCGGCGAAGACGAAGGCGGCGGTGAGGCCGGCCAGGGGGGCGGTGAGATCGTCCAGCTCGCGGCGCGCGCCGCGCAGCGAGACCGCGACGCCGGACACCGCGATCACCCCTGCGACCGCCGACACCGGGGCGTCGATGAATCCGTCGGGAACGTGCACGGAGACATTCCTCCCTGCTGAGGGGGTTTTGTTCCGTTCCGGAACCCACCAAGAGTAATTGCAAGCAACTCGCAATAACAAGAGCCAGGCGGTGCCATGAAGGTAAGGGTGCGGTGGATTAACGCCCGGCGCGTGTTTCGCTCGGTACAGTGGCTGCGACATGCTTCAGCGCCTGGTTCACCTGCTCCCGCCGAAGGTACGTGCCCAGCTGAGGCGCGTGCCCTTCCTGGTGACCCTCTACCGCTGGCTGAGGCGCGGGCGCGTCCGCGAGCGCTACCTCTTCGCGGCGCTGGCCCTGGCCTCCGCGCTCATGTGCCTGGGAACGCTCCTGGTCTCCCAGCGCTGGTTCCCGCCCAGCGCCCTGGTGCTCATCGTCCTGGCCGGCGGCCTGGTGCTGCGGGTGCGCGCCTTCAGCGCGCTGCTCGTCGTGGTCGCGGTGGTGCTGAGCATCGACTCCTTCGTCCTGGACCGCGGCTTCTCCCCCGGCATCGTCATCACCCTCGCGCTGACCACCCTGCTCGGCCTGTCGCTCTCGCGCACCCGCCAGCAGCTGGGCGTCCAGGGCCTGCGCGGCGAGTCGATGCTGCTGGAGCTGCGCGACCGGCTCAACCGCCAGGGCCAGATCCCGGCGCTGCCGCGCGGCTGGGACAGCAAGGTCGAGCTGGCCCAGGCGGGCGGCTCCTCCTTCGGCGGCGACTTCGTGGTCTCCTGCCGCCACCACTGCGACGACGGCCGCGACCTCCTGGAGGTCGCGCTGGTGGACGTCTCGGGCAAGGGCATCGAGGCCGGCACCCGGGCGCTCATGCTCTCGGGCGCGTTCGGCGGGCTGCTCGGCTCGGTCCGCGCCGAGACGTTCCTGTCGGCCTGCAACACCTACCTCCACCGGCAGCGCTGGGACGAGGGCTTCGTCACCGCCGTCCACGTGGTGATCGACCTGGAGAGCGGGGAGTACACCGTGGAGTCCGCCGGGCACCCCCCGGCCGTCAAGTTCGTCTCCTCCAGCGGCACCTGGCAGGTCGGCACCGCCAAGGGCGTGGTGCTGGGCGTGGTGCCCGACCTCAAGTGCGAGCCGGAGACGGGCCGCCTCCGCCCGGGCGACGCGCTCATGCTCTACACCGACGGCCTGGTGGAGATCCCCGGCCGCGACCTGGACGCCGGCATCGACGCCCTGCTGGGCGAGGCCGAGCGGCTGGTCCCCCAGGGATTCCGCCGGGGGGCGCGGGAGATCGTCCAGACGATGTCGGACGCGCACGACGACGACTGCGCGCTGGTCCTGATCTGGCGGCAATGAGTACCGGAACGGGTAACTTACCCGCCAGTAAATGTTGTCAACCTGCCCGAGCAGGCAAGAAAAGTATTAACCGGACCCCCCTAGGCGGCCGCGGGCGCACCTGGTTACTCTGCGCGCAGAGGATCATGTCCCCGGGGCCCGCTGATCACGAAGCGTCCGTTTGTCGAAGAGGGGTTGAGCTATGGCCATGACCGACCGTGGCGAGACCGGCGACGCCCGCGGGCAGCCGCCGGAGGACCGCGGGAGCCTCGACTTCCGCGAGATCCTCGCCCGTCCCGACGTGCGCCGATGGCTGCTGCGGGTGGCGTTCGCCGCCGTCGTCGGCGTGCTGTTCGCGATCGTCTTCGATCCCCGCGTCGGCCTGACGGCCGCGGTGATCGCGGTGATCGCCGACACGATCCGCAAGGCCAGGGCCGGGGACGGCGGCCCGCGCACCTCGGCGGCCGAGCGCAAGACCGCCAAGCAGCTGGACGGCCTGGACAAGAAGGGCTGGCGGGTGCTGCACGCCAGATCCATCCCCCGCGACGACGACGGCGTCAGCGACGGGCAGATCGACCACCTGGTGATCGGCCCGACCGGGGTCTTCGCGATCGACTCCGAGTCCTGGGACAAGCGGCTGCCCGTGCGCACCCTGTCGCACACCAGGTTGTTCCACGGGCCGTTCGAGAAGAAGGACCGGCTGGACGAGGCGCGCTGGGAGGCCAACCAGGCGAGCCGCCTGCTCAGCCTGGCGCTGGGCCAGGAGATCCCGGTCCAGCCCTCGGTGGCGATCTACGGGCCGTCCGTGCCCTGGCGGGTGATGACCGTGCGGAACGTGGACGTCTACTCGGGCGGAAAGGCGAAGACGTACCTGCGCAAACGCCCCAAGGTCCTGACGGACGAGGAGGTCGCCAGGATCGCCGACGCCGCGTCCAAGGTCCTGCCGTCGAAGTTCGGCTGAACCCGATCGTCCGGGGGGCGACCCCCGGACCCCGGTGACACCCCGCCAGAGCCGTCGGGGTGCCGTCATTCGGTAGGCTGGGCAGCACCGTTCCCTTCGTGCCGCCCCCTACCCGGGGCCACCCACCTTCATGATCCACGGTTGGGAGAGTCCCTTCATGCCTCCGCTCAGGTCTCGTACGGTCACCCATGGCCGGAACATGGCGGGCGCCCGCGCCCTGCTGCGCGCCACCGGCGTCGCCCGCGAGGACTTCGGCAAGCCGATCATCGCGATCGCCAACAGCTTCACCCAGTTCGTGCCGGGCCACGTGCACCTGCGCGAGGTCGCCCAGGTCGTGGCCGAGGCCGTGCGCGAGGCGGGCGGCATCCCGCGGGAGTTCAACACCATCGCCGTCGACGACGGCATCGCCATGGGCCACCACGGCATGCTCTACTCGCTGCCCTCGCGCGAGCTGATCGCCGACGCCGTCGAGTACATGGTCGAGGCCCACTGCGCCGACGCGATGATCTGCCTGTCGAACTGCGACAAGATCACCCCGGGCATGCTCCTGGCCGCGCTGCGGCTGAACATCCCCACCGTCTTCGTCTCCGGCGGCCCGATGGAGGCCGGCAAGGTCACCGTCGTCGACGGCACCGCCAAGACCGTGCGCAAGCTCGACCTCATCGACCCGATGATCGCCGCGGCCGACGACTCCGTCTCCCAGGAGGCTCTGGACGAGCTGGAGGAGAACGCCTGCCCGACCTGCGGCTCGTGCTCGGGCATGTTCACCGCCAACTCGATGAACTGCCTCACCGAGGCCCTCGGCCTGGCGCTGCCGGGCAACGGCACCACGCTGGCCACCCACGCCGCCCGCAAGGCCCTCTTCCAGGAGGCCGGGCGCGTCATCATGGACATCTCCCGGCGCTACTACGAGCAGGACGACGCCTCCGTCCTGCCGCTGTCGATCGCCACCCGCGACGCCTTCGAGAACGCCATGGCCCTGGACGTGGCCATGGGCGGCTCCACCAACACGATCCTGCACCTGCTGGCCGCGGCCCGCGAGGCCGGCGTCGACTTCGGCCTGAAGGAGATCGACGAGCTCTCCCGCCGCGTCCCCTGCATCTGCAAGGTCGCGCCCGCCACCGCCAAGTACCACGTCGAGGACGTGCACCGGGCCGGCGGCATCCCCGCCCTCCTGGGCGAGCTGGACCGCGCCGGGCTCCTGCACCGCGACGTCCACACCATCCACGGCTCGTCGCTGGGCGAGTTCCTCGACGCCTGGGACCCGTGCTCGGGGCAGGTCCGGCCCGACGCGCTGGAGCTCTACCACGCCGCGCCCGGCGGGGTGCGCACCACCGAGGCCTACAGCCAGGACACCCGCTGGGACTCCCTGGACCTGGACCGCGAGAACGGCTGCGTCCGCTCGGTCGAGCACGCCTACACCAAGGACGGCGGCCTGGCGGTGCTGTACGGCAACATCGCCCCCGACGGCGCGATCGTGAAGACCGCGGGCGTCGAGGAGGAGCTGTGGACGTTCTCCGGCCCCGCGGTGGTCTTCGAGTCCCAGGAGGACGCGGTCGAGGGCATCCTCGGCAAGAAGGTCAAGGCCGGCGACGTCGTGGTGATCCGCTACGAGGGCCCGCGCGGCGGCCCCGGCATGCAGGAGATGCTCTACCCCACCTCCTTCCTCAAGGGACGGGGCCTGGGCAAGGCCTGCGCGCTGATCACCGACGGCCGCTTCTCCGGCGGGACCAGCGGCCTGTCCATCGGCCACGCCTCCCCCGAGGCCGCGGGCGGCGGCAAGATCGCCCTGGTGGAGGACGGCGACCGGATCGTCATCGACATCCCGCGCCGCGTCCTGGAGCTGGACGTGCCCGAGGAGGAGCTGGCCGCCCGCCGCGAGAGGCTCCTGGCCGACCTCGGCGGCTACCGCCCCCGGGACCGCCGGCGTCCGATCAGCGCCGCCCTGCAGGCCTACGCCGCCATGGCCACCTCGGCCTCCACCGGCGCGGCCCGCGACGTCTCCCAGCTCGGCACCGCCCCCCGCTGAGCCCCGGAACACCGAGGCCCCGCCCCCTTCGGGGGGCGGGGCCTCGTCATGTCGTTCCGTTCTCCCGCGGGGGCGGCAGAGGGTACGCGCGCTCGATCAGCGTGAACGAGCGACCGTAGGCGGGTCAGCCGCAGGCTGGTCAGCCGCAGCAGCCTCCGCCGCAGCAGCCGCCTCCGCCGCCGGAGGGGCGCTGGACCGGGGCCGCGGCGCCGCCGGTCACCGCGACGGTGGACAGGAGCTTGACGGTGTCGGTGTGGCCGTCGGGGCAGACCGCGGGGTCGGCCGAGGCGGACATGGGTCGGGACAGCTCGAAGGTGGAGCCGCAGGAGCGGCAGCGGTAGTCGTAGCGGGGCATGGCCGTAGTCTATGCGCCCCTCAGGCGGCGGGTTCGGTGACGTAGGCCGCCCACTGGGGATCGCCGTCGGCGCCGATCAGCCCGATGAGGCGCCAGTGGGCGCCGCGCGGGACGGCCGGGGGGATGTCCAGGGACCAGCCGAGCTCCTCCAGGAGCAGGTCGGCCTTGCGGTGGTTGCAGGGGGTGCAGGAGGCCACGCAGTTCTCCCACGTGTGCTTGCCGCCCTTGCTGCGCGGGAGCACGTGGTCGATGGTCTCGGCCTTCTTGCCGCAGTAGACGCACCGGTAGTCGTCGCGCCGCATGAGCGCGGCACGGGTCAGCGGGATCCTCGTCCGGAAGGGGATGCGGACGTACCGCCGCAGCCTGATGACCGAGGGCACCTGGATGGCGGAGTTCGCCGACCGCAGGTGCGCGCCCGAGGAGTCGTGGTGCACGACCTCGGCCTTCTCCCGCAGTACGAGGCAGACCGCCCGCCGCAGGGGCAGCGTCGTGAGTGGTTCATACGTCGCGTTCAGGAGAAGGACCTGGCGCATCAGCCCGCCTCCACCGGGAGGCGGAGGACGGCCGGAGCCCGCCTTCGTCGTCGCCCGCGGCATGGTCGCGGGCGCGACGATCCGCACAGAGCATCCCGAGGCCGGGCACCTGGCTCGGCCGAATCCGCTACATCCGCCATGAGGACCTCCTCCAGGCGAGTGAGTCGACGACCCCACGCTGTCCAACAGTGTGACCAATGAGAAGCGGTTCGCGCTACCCCTTTATGCCCTGTTCGAGGCGTCCGCAGTCCCGTCCGGGAGGTGAGGCTTGCCTGGACGCCGTCCACAGGGGGCCGATCACTCCCCGATCCGCTGAGTAGGCTGAGCCCCATGGACTACCCGGCAGCGCACCGTCAGGAAATCGTCGAAGAGCTCCACGGACACCAGGTCGCCGACCCGTACCGCTGGCTGGAGGACGCGCAGAGCGCCGAGACCAAGGAGTGGCTGCGGGAGCAGGACGAGTTGTTCCACTCCCGGGTGGACGGGCTGCCGGGCCGGGAGCGCCTGCGCGCCCGGATCACCGAGCTGCTCGGCTCCGGCAACGTCTCGGCGCCCGTCTGGCGCGGCGAGCGGCGCTTCTTCATGCGCCGCACCGCCGAGCAGGAGCTGTCCGTCCTCTACACCGTCGACGAGGACGGCACCGAGCGCGCGCTGATCGACCCGATCGCGCTGGACGCCTCGGGCACCACCACCCTGGACGCCTGGCAGCCCGACAAGGAGGGCAGGCTGCTGGCCTACCAGCTGTCGGTCGGCGGCGACGAGGAGTCGCGGCTGTCGGTCATGGACGTGGCCACCGGGGACACCGTCGACGGCCCCATCGACCGCTGCCGCTACAGCAACGTCGCCTGGCTGCCCGGCGGCGAGGCGTTCTACTACGTGCGGCGGCTGCCCGCCGACCAGGTGCCCGAGGGCGAGGACCAGTACCACCGCCGCGTCTACCTGCACCGGCTGGGCACCGACCCGGACCGCGACGACGTGCTCGTCTTCGGCGAGGGCAGGGAGAAGACCAACTACTACGGCGTCTCGGTCAGCCGCGACGGCCGCTGGCTGACCATCTCCGCCTCCCGCGGCACCGCGCCCCGCAACGACCTGTGGTACGCCGACCTGACGGCGAGCCCGCTGGAGGAGCCCGCGCTGCGGCCCGTCCAGCTCGACGTGGACGCCCAGACGGGTGTGTACTTCGGCCGCGACGGGCGCGCCTACGTCTTCACCGACCGCGACGCACCGCGGGCGCGGCTGGCCGTCGCCGACCCCTCGGACCTGGCGTACGAGAACTGGACCGACCTCCTGCCCGAGGACGCCGAGGCGGTGCTGAGCGACTTCGCCATCCTCGACGACCTGGAGCGCCCGGTGCTGCTGGCGGCCTGGACGCGGCACGCCGTCAGCGAGATCACCGTCCACGACCTGGTCGACGGCGAGCGGCTGGGCGAGGTGCCGCTGCCGGGCCTGGGCTCCATCGGCGGGCTGATCGAGCGCCCCGAGGGCGGCCACGAGGCGTGGTTCGGCTACACCGACAGCGTCACCCCCGGCGGGGTGCAGCGCTATGACGCCCGCACCGGCGAGACGACGCTGTGGGCGGCGCCTCCCGGCAGCGTGGAGGTCCCCGCCGTCCAGGCGCAGCAGATCGCCTACACCTCCAAGGACGGCACGACCGTGCGGATGCTGGTGCTCGGCAGCCTCGAGGGCGGTCCGAAGCCGACCATCCTGTACGGCTACGGCGGCTTCAACGTGTCGCTGACCCCGGCCTACTCGGCGGGCATCCTGGCGTGGGTGGAGGCGGGCGGCGTCTACGCCATCGCCAACCTGCGCGGCGGCTCGGAGGAGGGCGAGGAGTGGCACCGCGCCGGCATGCTCGGCGCCAAGCAGAACGTCTTCGACGACTTCCACGCCGCGGCCGAGCGGCTCATCGCCGACGGCTGGACGACGTCCGAGCAGCTGGCCATCTCCGGCGGCTCCAACGGCGGCCTGCTGGTGGGCGCCGCGCTCACCCAGCGGCCCGACCTGTACGCGGCGGTCGTCTGCTCCGCCCCGCTGCTGGACATGGTGCGGTACGAGAAGTTCGGCCTGGGCCAGACGTGGAACGTGGAGTACGGCACGGCCGAGGACCCCGAGCAGTTCGCGTGGCTGCTGGGCTACTCCCCCTACCACCACGTGAAGGAGGACACGGCCTACCCGGCGACGCTGTTCACGGTGTTCGAGAGCGACACCCGGGTCGACCCGCTGCACGCCCGCAAGATGTGCGCCGCGCTCCAGCACGCCGCCGCGTCGGCCGGCGGCGGCCCGATCCTGCTGCGCAACGAGGCGGAGGTCGGGCACGGCGCACGCTCGCTGAGCCGCAGCGTCGACCTGTCCGTCGACACCATGTCCTTCCTCGCCCGGCACACCGGCCTCACCCTGGAGTGAGGCAAGAGCTCAGGGCGCCTGTTCCCGGCCTCTCGGTCGGGAACAGGCGCCCTGAAAACGGGACGAACATCATTTTCGGGTCTTACAGATACTTCTCCCCGTAGATATTGACGATCCCGTTGATGTTCCTGCGGCCGGTCTCCTTCCAGCCGAACTTGCGGTACAGCTGCAGCGCCGCCCCCTGGAACTCGGTGGTGTCACCGACGAGCCGGCCGTAGTCGAGCTCCTTCGCCCGGTCCTCCAGTGCCGTCAGCAGCGCCGCCCCGTACCCGTGGCGCTGCAGCTCCGGGCGGACCCGCAGCCTGACGAGTTCCCCCGTCCAGGAGTCGACACGGCGCAGCCCTCCCATGGCGACGGGCACCCCCTCCCGGAGGCCGACGAGGAACTCCCCCGTGCCGTCCCGGAGGTAGAGCTCCTCCAGCCGGTGCAGGTCGTGCTCGTAGTAGACGCCGTCGCCCGGCCGCAGCCCGATCCTGGCCAGGCCCTCCCGGTGCAGGGTCAGCACCTCGGCGTGGTCCTCCGGCAGGTAGCGCCGGACCAGCAGCTCGCCGAACCAGCGGACGGGCATTCCCTGCGGGCACCGGACCTTCGTTCCGGTGCCCCTCTCAGTGATCTCCACCCGATCAGACCTGATCCGCCGGGGAACCGGGTCCGCCCGTGCCGCCGGGCTCCAGCGGGCTCTGGACGTTCGGGCCGGCCAGCGCCTCGCGCAGCTCCCGGAGCTCGGGCAGGTCGCCGTGCTGCTGCTGGACGGCCGCGGCGAGCTGGCGGGCGCGGTGCATGAGGATGTCGGAGCGGTGCTCGGGCTCGAGCTCCATGATGGCCTCCCGGGCACGGGCGGCCGCCTGGTCGGGGGAGCCGGCGTACATGGAGCACGCGGCGCGGTCGAGCTTGACCAGGGTGCGGTCGATGACCTCCGTCGGCGAGTAGAGGGTCAACGCGTACCGCAGCACTTCCTCGCCCTTCTGGTGGTCGCCGAGGTTGGTGTAGGTGTCCCCCTCGTAGAAGGACATCTGCCGGTCGGTGAAGCCGAAGACCAGGTCCGTGGTGTCGTTCTTGGACAGCTGGTCGAACACCGCGCGTCCGCGCACGAGGGCGCGGCGGGCGGTCGGCGCGGCGTCGGCGCGGCCGCGCAGGGCGAGCTGGCCCAGGGCGCGCGCCTCGACGGCCGGGGCCATGGCCGCGGCGACGTTGGGGGTGCGGCCCGCCAGGTCCTGGGCCTTGCGGGCCAGGTGGAGCGCCTCGCGGGGGTCGCCGTAGTACAGCGGGAGCAGGGACTCGCGCACGGTCACCCAGGCGCGCAGGCCCCGGTCACCGGTCTCGTCCGCGGCGGTGCGCGCGGTGCGGAAGAACGAGCGGGCCAGTCGGTGGTCGCCGAGATTGATCATGATCAACCCGGAGATCCCCGACAGCTGGGCGGCGATCCGGCAGAGCCGCTCCTGGAGCTCGATCGGCTGCCGCTGATCGCACAGGCGCCGGACCTCGCTGAAGTCCAGCAGGACATCGCAGAGCATCCGCAGGGACGGAGTCGACTGGTACGACTGCCCGTACCCCAGGATCGTCTCCTCCCACTGGTCGAGCATGGTGGGCGACACCGTCGCGTTCACGAGGGTGTCGTCCATCTTCCTGCGGAGCTGGTCCACAGCGCCGAGGAACTGGCCGTCGAGCGCCACGCCCGCTCCGGCCAGCAACTGCAGTAGTGTCCGGCGAAGCACGACGTCCTCCTCTCCTAGGTCGATCGAGCCGGAGGCCTCGGCGCGGTGAAGCCCCCCCTCGATGTGCTGGTTGATCCAGCCGCGGTCGAGGACCGCGCCGATCAGGGTTTCCGGTTCGTCCCGGATCGACGACAACTGGGTGCCGGCGCCGAAACGCTGTTCGTGGCCCCTGCCGCAGACGCAGGGGCCCTGGTAACCGAGATCGCCGGGTTCGACGCGATAGACCAGGCAGAGGTAGTGCAGATACTCCGGACCTGGGCGTTTGTATCCGCTCTCGTAGGCGGACAGCAGGGTCTCCCCGATCTTCGGGGTCGGCTTGCCGTCCATCTCGTAGAGCGCCCGCATCTGTGCCACCACGTCCGACAGAGCCACCCCATTGGCCAGCCGGTGGGCTTTGATCCGGCTCGTGCTGAACATCGGCCCGCACTGCTCGGCGATCTCCGCCGCGATCTGCGGGGTGCTCAGTCCGCGGGCCAGGCCCTGGGCACGCACCCAGCGCGCCCGCTCTGCTTCCTTCGGGGGGGGTTCTGCCATCCGTGCCGGCCTCCTCACCACTCGCCGGATGTGTGCAACGTCACCACTCTGCACGCCCCCGAGCGTCGGTGACCGGGTTTCTCGGTCAGTCGCCGTAATTCCTTGTTACGGCGCTCACAACGTAACCCTGCGTATCGCGCCCGGCCAACCGTCTATCAAGAATCAGGATCCCATCAGGAGCAACAACCCGTCCCGCAGACCAGGATCGTGGCACCCGGGATGAAGAACGTTCCACTGGGGCGGAGAAAACCCTTCCGGGGCTCGGAAGCCCGGCCTTGACCGCCCCTGCCGGGCTTGCAATTCTCTGCTGGCAGCAACCGACGACGAAACTTTCGCAACCGAGTTCCGAGAGGGGTGCCAGGTGGCCGGTAACGAGCGGATCGCCTACCTCGAGGAGCTGGTCCACGCCCTGGACGCACGCGGTCTGGTGGCACGGGTGGTGCAGACCCGTTCGGGACCGGCCTTCCTTCGGGTCGTCAATCCCGACGCCGCCAGCCTGACCGAGAACGTCACCTGCGCTCCCGTCCCCGAATCCGCCGAGCACTACTTCTGGTGGAGCTGGGGAGAGCGTCTTCACAGGGTCGACGACCCGGACGCGGCCGCCCGCAAGGTGGCCCGCGTCCTGGAGCCGAAGACCGTCTAGACCCGGGCGGGTTCCGCGGGAGCCCGGCACCAGGCGCGGAGGCCGAAGCCTCCGCGGAGCCCGCCCGAAACACGCCTGACCGGTCCGCGGCGTCCCACCACCCACCAGCCGCCGGACCGTCCCCGGCGCGCACCCGTTCAGGCCGGAGGGGGCCGGGTGCGCGCCCGTGCCCTCCCCGGGCCGACAGGGGTTTCTGCCGTGGCGACCGTACGACCCGATCGTGTCCGTCCCATACGATCTGTCCGTACCAAGTCGCACGACCTCGGCGGACACCGCCGGCCGACCCGGGGAGGGTCTCTGTTCTCCATCGGCGAACCCATACCCAAAGACCTCTGCGACCTCCGGCCCAGCGTGGCGTGCCGGACGGCCTGGAACTTCTCCCGCAGCGAGGACTTCACCCGCTTCTTCCACAACTGGCTGGACGGGCTCGTCACCGCGCTGATCTGGGCGGTCCTGGCCCTCATCGCCGCGATGGTGTGCCGGTACTACGTCCACCGGCTGATCACCCGGATCACCGGGCGGATCGCCACGGGCACCATGCCGGGACGCAACCGCGCCAAGCCCGAGGGCACGGCCACCGTGCTCATGCGCGAGCGGCGCAGGCAGCGCATGGAGACGCTGGGCTCGGTGCTGCGCAGCATCGCCTCCGTGGTCATCTACGGTGTGGCGCTCTTCACGGTGCTGGGTGAGATCGGCCTCAACCTCACCCCCATCCTCACCGGAGCCACCGTGGTCGGCGCCGCGGTCGCCTTCGGCGCGCAGAACACGATCAAGGACCTGCTGGCCGGCCTGTTCATGCTGCTGGAGGACCAGTACGGGGTGGGCGACGTGGTCGACACCGGCTCGGCCAAGGGCACCGTCGAGGCGGTCTCCCTGCGCATCACCCGGCTGCGGGACGTCAACGGCGTGGTCTGGTACGTGCGCAACGGCGAGATCAACCGGCTGGGCAACGAGTCGCAGAACTGGGGCCGCGCCCTGCTGGACGTGCCCGTCGCCGCCGACCAGGACGTCGACGTCATCCGCAAGCTGCTGCAGGAGACCGCGGACGTGCTGGTCGCCGACCCGGACTGGGAGGAGATGATCCTGGAGGAGCCGACCGTGTGGGGTGTGCAGTCGCTCACCAACGACGCGATGGTCGTCCGGATCACGATCAAGACGGCGCCCAACCAGCAGCACAAGGTCACCCGGGAGCTGCGGGCGCGGGTGAAGCGCGCCTTCGACGAAGCGGGCGTGGCGCTGGGCAGTCTGGCATAGGCTGGGTCCGATGAGCCAAGAGGTGAGCTTTTACGAGGCTGTGGGCGGCGAGGAGACCTTCCGTCGACTGGTCCACCGGTTCTACCAGGGGGTGGCAGCCGACCCCGTGCTGCGGCCGATGTACCCCGAGGAGGACCTCGGTCCCGCGGAGGAGCGGCTGCGCCTGTTCCTCATGCAGTACTGGGGCGGCCCCACGACCTACAACGAGCTGCGCGGCCACCCCCGGCTGCGGATGCGCCACGTCCCCTTCACCATCGGCGAGCGCGAGCGCGACGCGTGGCTGCGCCACATGCGCGACGCCATGGACGAGCTCGACCTCCACCCCCAGGCGGCCGAGCTGCTGTGGACCTACCTCTACCGCGCGGCCCAGAGCCTGGTGAACTCCGAGGACTGAGCGGGTAGGTCGTCACCCATGACGACGACAACCCCCTGGTGGCGCGACGCCGTGGTCTACGAGGTCTACCCGCGCAGTTTCTCCGACGCCTCCGGCGACGGGGAGGGCGACCTCGACGGGCTGCGCCACCGCCTTCCGTACCTGTCCGAGCTGGGCGTCGACGCGCTGTGGTTGACGCCCTTCTACACCTCTCCGCTGGCCGACGGCGGCTACGACGTCGCCGACTACCGCGACGTCGACCCCCGCTTCGGCACCCTCGGCGACTTCGACGCCCTGGTGGCCGACGCCCACCGGCTGGGGCTGCGGATCATCATCGACATCGTCCCCAACCACACCTCCTCGGCCCACCCGTGGTTCTCCGAGGCGGTGCGGACGGGCAGGGGAAGCGGCCGGTACCACTTCCGGGACCACCCGGACGTCCCCAACGACTGGCAGTCCAACTTCGGCGGCCCGGCCTGGAGCCGCACCCCCGACGGCCGGTGGTACCTGCACCTGTACACGCCCGAGCAGCCGGACCTCAACTGGCACGACCCCGGGGTCCGCGCGGAGTTCGAGGACATCCTGCGGTTCTGGCTGGACCGCGGCGTCGACGGGTTCCGCATCGACGTGGCGGCCGGGCTGTTCAAGCACCCCGACCTGCCCGACCTGGGCGCGCTGGGCACCCACGCGCCCGGCAGCCCCATGTACGGGCGGCCCGAGGTGCACGAGATCTACCGGGAGTGGCGGGCCATCCTCGACTCCTACCCCGGCGAGCGCATGGCCGTCGGGGAGGTGTGGACCGAGGACCCCGAGGCGCTGTCCCTGTACGTCCGGCCGGACGAGCTGCACCAGGCGTTCCAGTTCCACCTGCTGCTGGCCCCGTGGTCGGCCCGGGAGTTCCGCGAGATCATCACCACCTGCCTGGACTCCCCCAGCGGCCGGGCGCCCACCTGGGTGCTGTCCAACCACGACGTGATCCGGCACCGCAGCCGCTACGGCACCGACGAGCGGGCCCGCGCGGCGCTGATGCTCATCCTGGCGCTGCCCGGGTCGGCCTACCTCTACCAGGGCGAGGAGCTGGGCCTGCCGGAGGTCTTCGACATCCCCGACGAGGCGCGCCAGGACCCGATCTTCTTCCAGGGCAAGGGCATGGGCCGGGACGGCTGCCGGGTGCCGCTGCCCTGGTCGGGTACCGAGGCCCCCTACGGCTTCACCTCCGGCAAGCCCTGGCTGCCCCAGCCCGCCGACTGGGGGCCGCTGACGGTCGAGGCCCAGGAGGCGGATCCGGACTCGATGCTCTCCTTCTATCGACGTGCCCTTGGCCTGCGGCGGACCCTTCGGGGAACCCTGCCGCCTACCCTGGAATGGCAGGAGTGGCACGCTCCCGAGGTGCTGGCCTTCCGGCGGGGTGATCTCGTCTGCGCGGTCAACTTCGGGGACGGGCCCGTGGAGGTGCGAGGAGAGGTCCTCCTGTCCAGCGGACCGGTGGCGGGAGGGCGCGTCGCGGGGGGTGGTGCGGTCTGGCTGAGAACCTGATCAGTTGACGTCATCCGCTTCTCGACGAGGAGACGCGCATGTTCACACAGATCATCCAAGGACACGTCACCGACACCGCGGCCGTGCGGGAGTCCTTCGAAAGGTGGCAGCGGGACCTGGCTCCCGAGGCGGTCGGCTGGCTGATGGGCACGGCGGGGTTCACAGCGGACGACACCCTCCTGGCCTTCGCCTGCTTCGAGTCGGTGGAGGCCGCCCGGCGCAACAGCGAGCGGCCCGAGCAGCACCGGTGGTGGATGGAGACCGCCAAGTACTTCAGCGGCGAGGTCCTCTTCCACGACTGCGAGCAGGTGGAGGTCTTCCCCCGGGGGCGGACGGACTTCCTCCGCGACGCCGGGTTCGTCCAGGTGATGCAGGGGCGGCTGCGGGACTTCGACAAGGTCTGCGAGCTCATGCACGGCATGGAGGACGGCATGCGCGCATGGCGGCCGGACCTGCTCGGGGCGGTCCTCGCGATGCATCCCGCGGAGGACGCCTACACCCAGTTCACCTACTTCACCTCCGAGCGGGAGGCCAGGGAGAACGAGGCCAAGGAGCCGACCGGGCGGCTCAAGGAGGTGATGGAGGAGCTCATGGAGTGCGAGGTGGGCGAGCCCGCCTACTTCGACCTGCGGGAGCACTGGGTGGAAGAGCCCTGACCGGGCCCTGCGGCCGGCCCCGCGCCGACGGGACCGGCCGTCACCGCACGTACCAGCAGTTCTTCTTCGCGGAGTAGTGCCAGTGCTTGCCCTTGAGCCGGTAGCTCCGGGAGAGCGCGATCTTGTTCTTCCTGCCGTGGCGGGCCTGGATGCTGAGCGTCCGCGGCTTGACCTCGGCCGCCTTCACGTTGGCCCGCACCCGGGCGGCCCGGGCCAGGGCCAGCTTGCGGGTGCCGCCCTTGACCTCCACCCAGACCGCGTCCGGGTCGCCGCCCCACTCGCACCGCTTCACGCCCTCGCACGCCTTGGGCGCCTTGGGGGGAACGCAGGTGACCCCGGCCGCACCGGCCTGTGCCGCCGTGCCCGTCACCATCCCGCAGACCAGGAGGACGATCATCGATATGCGGCGCAAGATACCTCCCGTAGCCGGTAAGGACGCCTACGCTACCCGCTCCGATCAAGGGCTCCCAGACCCCGCGACGAGAATCCGCCGGAACCGTCGACGAGCGGCACACCGCCGCTCCGCCAGAACGCCCTCCTACGCGGCCGGGCCGCGCCGCCTGGGCACGCTGACGCGCAGTGGACCACCTTGCGGAGAACGGGCGTCCGACGGCGGCCGTCCCTTGACCGCCGCCGGCCTCCCGGCAGTTCTTCCTCGGGAACGGGTGCCGGACGGTTCTTCTCCGAGAACGGGTGCCGGACGGGTGGGCGGTGCGGGGGCGTCAGGCGTCGGCGGGCTTGAGGAAGCGGGCGATGTAGGCGCGCTCCTCGGGGGTGTAGCGGCGCAGGCGGGCGTTCTCGACGTCGAAGGCGACCAACGTCGAGGTGGCGGTGGCGTACAGGTTGTCGGCGTCGCGCACCTCGTAGGCGATCTTGAAGGAGGCGGCGCGCAGCTCGGTCACCCAGGTCTCGACGCGGATGGGGTGGATGACGCCGGACAGCGGCACCTTGTAGTCGATCTCGTGCCGGGAGACGACCATGCCCCGCACCGGCGCCAGACCCGCCCGCACGGGGTCGGCGTGGAACATCGCCAGGCGGGCGTCCTCCAGATAGCCCAGGAACTTCACGTTGTTCACGTGCATCTGGGAGTCGATGTCCCCGAACCTGACATGGAACTCGTAGACGTGGCGGTACGCGGTGGCCTCGGGCCGGTGGAGCGTCGCGGTGTCTTCCATGTCCTCGCCTCGGGGGATGGGGGAAATGTCGGGCGCCTCGATGGTACAGGGGTCCGCGGCGTCCCCCGGAAAGGCCTCAGGCCCGCGACGGGCGTCGCGGGCCTGAGGGAACGGCGGAAGCCGGGTCAGCGGGTGAGCTTGCGGTGCGTCACCCGGTGCGGGCGGGCGGCGTCGGCGCCCAGCCGCTGGATCTTGTTCTTCTCGTAGTCGGCGAAGTTGCCCTCGAACCAGAACCAGTTCGACTCGCCCTCCCACGCCAGGATGTGGGTGGCGATGCGGTCGAGGAACCAGCGGTCGTGCGAGGTGATCACGGCGCAGCCGGGGAACTCCAGCAGCGCGTTCTCCAGCGACGACAGCGTCTCCACGTCCAGGTCGTTGGTCGGCTCGTCCAGCAGCAGCACGTTGCCGCCCTGCTTGAGGGTGAGCGCCAGGTTGAGGCGGTTGCGCTCGCCTCCGGAGAGCACGCCGGCCTTCTTCTGCTGGTCCGGGCCCTTGAAGCCGAACGCCGCGATGTAGGCGCGGGAGGGCATCTCGACCTGGCCGACCTTGATGTGGTCGAGGCCGTCGGAGACGACCTGCCACACGTTGGCCTCCGGGTCGATGCCGCCGCGGCCCTGGTCGACGTAGGAGATCTTCACGGTCTCGCCGATGCGCAGCTTGCCCCCGTCGGGCTGCTGCTCACCGGTGATCATCCGGAACAGCGTCGTCTTGCCGACGCCGTTCGGGCCGATCACACCGACGATCCCGTTCGGCGGCAGGTTGAAGGAGAGGCCGTCCATCAGCAGGCGGTCGTCGAAGCCCTTGGTGAGGTCCTCGGCGACGATCACCGTGCCGCCCAGGCGCGGGCCCGGCGGGATCTGGATCTCCTCGAAGTCCAGCTTGCGGGTCTTGGCGGCCTCGGAGGCCATCTCCTCGTACCGCTGCAGCCGGGCCTTGCTCTTGGTCTGGCGGGCCTTGGCGTTGGAGCGGACCCACTCCAGCTCCTCCTCCAGCCGCTTCTTGCGCTTGACGTCCTTGTTGCCCTCGACCTTGAGGCGCTCGGCCTTCTTCTGCAGGTAGGTCGAGTAGTTGCCCTCGTAGGGGAAGCAGCGGCCGCGGTCCAGCTCCAGGATCCAGGTGGCGACGTTGTCCAGGAAGTACCGGTCGTGGGTGACGGCCAGGACCGTCCCGGCGTACTTCTCCAGGTAGGACTCCAGCCAGTTCACCGACTCGGCGTCCAGGTGGTTGGTGGGCTCGTCCAGCAGCAGGAGGTCGGGTGCCTCCAGCAGCAGCTTGCACAGCGCGACGCGGCGGCGCTCGCCACCGGACAGCTGGGTGACGGGCAGGTCGGGCGCGGGGCAGCGCAGCGCGTCCATCGCCTGCTCGAGCTGGGAGTCCAGGTCCCAGGCGTTGCGGTGGTCGAGCTGCTCCTGCAGCTTGCCCATCTCCTCCAGCAGCGCGTCGCTGTAGTCGGTGGCCATCTGCTCGGCGATCTCGTTGAACCGCGTGAGCATGGTCATGGTCTCGGCGACGCCCTCCTGGACGTTCTCCAGGACCGTCTTCTCCTCGTTCAGCGGCGGCTCCTGCTGGAGCATGCCGACGCTGAAACCGGGCATCAGCCGCGCATCGCCGTTGGACGGCTGCTCCAGGCCGGCCATCATCTTCAGGAGCGTCGACTTACCGGTGCCGTTGGGGCCCACCACGCCGATCTTGACCCCGGGCAGGAAACTCAGCGTGACGTCGTCCAGAACAACCTTGTCGCCGTGCGCCTTGCGCACACGCTGCATCGTGTAGATGTACTCGGCCATGCCCCTAGCCTATTGGCTCGGACCTCTTGCCCACGCCGCCCGCGAAGGCCCCCCTTCCCTCACCCCCGGCGGACGGCGACCCTCAATCCCGGCGCGAGCCCCTTGATCTCGGTTCGCGAGCAGGCGGCCGCGACCCGGAGCACCAGATCGAACACCTCGTCATGGCCGAGCACCGAGTCCGCCCCGTTCATCAGGAGGAAGATCCGGCAGGCCGCCCACCCCGTCCGCTTGTTGCCGTCGACGAACGGGTGGTTGCACAGCACCGAGTGAAGGAGCGCCGCCGCCTTCTCCTCCAGCGCCGGATAAGCCTCCTCCCCGAAGGCCACGGTGCCGGGCCGGGAGACCGCGGAAGCGGCCAACCCGGCATCGCGAACGGCGGCCCTCCCGCCGAGATGACGGGCGTTGATGGCGATGAGCTGCTCGACGGTCAGGTGGATCACGTGTCGGCCAGCCGCCGGAAGAGCGCGGCGTCCTCTTCGAAGACCTTGTCCATCGCCACGGTGAACACGGCTTCCTGGGCCCGCCGCGCGATCCACTGCTCCGCGGCCTGGACCAGCGCGGCGTTGAGCGAGATGTGCTCGGCCGCGGCGAGGGCCACCAGCCTGGCGTGCACCTCGTCCGGGAGGCGAAGGCTCAACGTCGTCATACCAGAACGATACCAACCTCACCCAGACCCGCCCGGTCCAGCGGCCCCCCGGAGCGGGACCAGCTGGATTCGCGGACGACCAGGAGGCAGACGCGACCCGCCGCCACACGCTCCGAAAGGCAGACCGTGCCCTACGGCAGGGCGCGGACGGGTGGGACTAGCTGAACTTACGGACGGCGGGGAAGCGGACGCGGCCTGCTGACACACGCCTGAAGGCAGACGGTGCTCTGCGGCAGAGCGCAGACGGGTGAGGACCGCTGGATTTGCGGACGGCGGGGAAGCGGACGCGGCCCGCTGGCACACGCCTGAAGGCAGACGGTGTTGTGCGGCGGGGTGCGGGTGGGTGGGGTCAGCTGGATTTGCGGACGGCGGGGAGGCAGACGCGGTCGCGGCCGGTCTGTTTGGCGCGGTAGAGGGCCAGGTCGGCGGAGGCCAGGAGTTCGATGAGGTCCTGGCCGTGGGTGCGGTAGAGGGCGACGCCGATGGAGATGGTGACCGAGACGGTGGTGTCCTCGGTGGGGACGGCGAGGCGGCGGACGCGGGCGCGCAGGCGTTCGGCGACGCGGCAGGCCTCGACGGTGTCGGCGCCGGGCAGGAGGACGGCGAACTCCTCGCCGCCGAAGCGGCCGACGATGTCGTAGTCCCGCAGCTGGAGGCAGAGGGTGCCGGCGACGCTGGCCAGGACCTGGTCGCCGACGAGGTGGCCGTGGGTGTCGTTGACGCGCTTGAAGTAGTCGATGTCGATCAGGAGGATGGCCAGCGCCTCGTGGGAGCGTTCGGCGCGGGAGATCTCGATGTCGGCCTCGCGCTGCCAGGCGCCCGCGTTGAGCAGGCCGGTCTTGGCGTCGGTGCGGGCGGCGGCCTGGAGCTGCTGGTGCATGAGGCTGCGCTGGAGCAGCACCACCGGGGGCAGCACCAGCAGCAGGAGGAACGGCGAGATCACGCAGTTGATCATGATCAGCAGGCCCAGGCACAGCTCGACCACGTCGAGCATCAGCGTCTCCCGGGTCCACAGCGCATCCCGCCAGCGGCCCTCGTGCACGGCGCGGATCGCGACGCCGATCAGCAGGGTGTTGAGCACCGTGAAGAGCACCGCGCAGCCCAGCGCGGCCAGCAGCGCCCCCCGGTCCTCGACCACCCACGCCGAGTCGCCCGCCAGCGGCTCGGCCACCACCCGGTGGAAGACCAGCGAGGCGGCCAGGCCCGACAGGGCGGTCACCGCGGTCACCAGGACCCGCCGGTAGGCCATCGTCGGGCGCACCCGGTAGTGCATCAGCACCTGCAGCGGCAGCGGGATCAGCAGGGCGTAGACCGGCGGCAGCAGCAGCGCGACCGGCAGCCACCAGGCCGACAGCAGGTCGCGGGCCACGCCCGCGGGCATGCCCAGCCGGCGCGAGGTCTCGATGCAGACCGCCCCGCACAGGGCGAGCGCCAGGAAGGTCGAGACGTCGCGCAGCCGGTACTCGGTGACGGCCAGCTGCCAGACCACCGCCACCACGTAGGCGACCACCACGGCCAGCACGTAGGCCACCAGGGGCAGCGACTGCGCCAGCAGCGAGAACCGCGCGGGTCCCCGCGCGGGCTCGCCCTCGTGGCGATGCTCATCGGCGGCTGACCGGTGCACTGCCGTCATGCTTCCCCCACTCGGGCCGCCTATCACGTTAGGTAACACGATAGTTGCAACCTGTGCGGCACGGGGCAGAAAACGGTGCCTTTCTTAAGCCCCCCGCATGTGTTCCAGCACACCCCGTGACAAACGACACACCCGGCTCCCTCCGGCACAAGCCCTCCCTTCGCGGGAGGACTTGTGCCGGCTTCTGAAGGAGGGCTCGCGCCGACCTTCGCGGGAAAGCTGATGCCGACGTTCACAGAAGGGCTTATGCCAGCCTCCACGGGAGGGCTGATGCCAACCTTCACAGAAGGGCTTGTACCAGCCTTCGCAGGAGGGCTTGTGCCGGCCTTCGCAGGAGGGCTTATGCCAGCCTTCGCGGGAAGGCTTATGCCGACCTTCACAGAAGGGCTTGTACCAGCCTTCGCAGGAGGGCTTGTGCCGGCTCGCGGCCGACGGAGCCCATCAGAAGGGGTCCCTCAGGCGGCCTCGTCCAGGTCTTCCTCCTCATCCTCGTCCTGTTCGAGCTCGGGATCGTCTCCTTCCGCGGTCGTGGCGGGGCCGCCGCCGGGGGTCAGGCTCAGGCCCGCGGCGCGGTCGGAGAGGGTGGCCGCCTCGGCGCGGTCCTCGATGGTGAGGACGCCGCCCTTGGCTATGCGCTGGAAGACCGCCTTGCCTCGGGTGAGGTCGGGGCCGAGGGCGACCGCCTCCAGCTCCACGGTGAAACGGCGCTCGCCGCCCTGCTCGTACTCACGTACCCGCAGCCGCCCGTGCGCGATGATCGGCGTGCCGGGGACCAGTTCCGAGGCGTTGGCGTTCTCCGCCAGGGAGCGCCAGCAGCTCACCGCGAAGTACGTCGGCTCGCCGTCCTCCCACAGGCCGCTCCCGCGGTTGAAGCGCCGCGGGGTGACCCCGGCTCGTAAAGACAGGAACGGCACTCCGCTCCTGGTCACCGTGTAGAGCGGCCGCGCCGCCACCCATCCCACCAGCGTCGTCAACGCCTCGTCCATGGGCTCCTCCTCGGAGCCGGGGATTCCCGTCGAACCCCGTCCACCGCCCAGACTGCCGCCCCTCCCTCCCCCGCACCCCACCGAACCGCGTTCTGTGGATGACGCGATGCCCGCCACCATGCATTCGGCCCCCGCCAGCACACCGCCGGACACGCGCTGCTCCGTGAACGCCCGCCCGCGATCCGCCTGCTAGAGGTAGCAGAAGGATGACCCGCCCACGGAAGAGGGCAGAAGGGACAGCCCGCCCAGGAGCGGATGGGATGGTCCGCCCGCGAGAAGCAGCAGAAGCAGTGACCCACCCGTGGAAGAGGGCGGGAGGGACATCCCGCCCGGGAGACGGGTGGGATGGTCTGCCGGTGAGAAGTGGCAGAAGCAGTGGCCCGCCCGCGGAAAAGGGCAAGAGAGACGGCCTGCCTATGGAAGGGGGCGGGAGGGGCGATCGCTCACTGAAAAGGATGGGAGGGACGACCGCCCAGGGAAGAGGGCCGGGGGACGGCCCGCCTGTAGAAGAGGGCAGAAAGGACAGCCCGCCCGGGGCGGGCGAGATGGTCCGCCCGGGCGGGTGGAATGGTCCGCCCGGGGCGGGTGGGATGGTCCGCCTGTGAGAAGTGGCAGGAGCAGTGGCCCGCCCGCGGAAAAGGGCAAGGGAGACGGCCTGGCCGGGGGCGGGAGGGGGGTTTGTCCGGGGGTGGGTGGGGTGGGTCAGCGGCGGGCCCGGGTGACGGTGGAGCGGAAGTCGGCGAGGGCGCTGAGTTCGGTGGCCACGGGGGTGAGGACCTTCTCGTCGCCTACGCGGGCGATGCCTTCGCGCATGGTGTTCTTGATCTTCTCGCCGTGGCGGGCGGCGGAGAGGGCGACCATGTTGCGGCAGGCGGCGGCGGTGAGGGCGCCCATGCCGAAGAGGCAGGCGGTCAGGACGAGGACCCAGGGGAGGATGCCGGTGTCGCCCAGGAGCTCGGCCGGGGGGTCGGCGAGGTCCAGGACGCCGTAGACCACGACCAGCAGCGTCCAGAGCACGCCGAGGGCGGCGCAGGCCACCAGCAGCAGCTGCCAGACGCGGACCAGCCACCACCAGCGGGGCACCTGGTCGAACGAGGGGAGCAGCTCGCGGAGGGACTCGCCCAGCGCGTCGGGGAGCTCGGCGGCGTGCGCGCGGGAGGCCGTGCGCAGGGCGCGCTTCCACGGTTCGGAGACGTCCGCGGCCACACCGTCGGTGATGCCGTGCAGGGCGTTGTCCACCTCGCCCTGCTGGGCGCCCATCGGGCCGCTGAAGGCGCCGCGCAGCTCGTCGCGGAGCCCGGTCAGCCTGATCGCGCGCAGCGGGTCGCGCCGCAGGCGTGCCGCCCAGCGGGCGAACGGCCAGCCGACGTAGCCGGCGGCGCGCAGCTCGTAGGCGCTCTCCATCGCCTCGGCGACGGCGGGGGCGCCGGCCGCGACGGTCAGCGCGTCCACCAGGCCCTCGGCCCGCTCCTCGTCGATCTCGACGGGGACGGGACCGCCCTCGGCCAGCACGGCGAAGCGTTCGACGACCTGGTCGAGGTCGGCTCCGAGCCGCTCGGCGCGGGCGTTCCCGGCGGTGACGGCCTCGGCCAGCACCTCGCGCAGCCCGTCCACGCCGCCCTCGGTCACCGCGGAGGTGGTGATGATGTGCGGCGCGGCCAGCCCCTCGGACTCCAGCAGCCGCCGCAGGTCGCTCACGCAGTCGTCGATCTCCGCGGGCTGGAGCCGGTCGACCTGGTTGAGGACGATCAGCGTGACCGAGGCGTGCTGGGCGAACGGGACGATGTAGTCGCGGTGCAGCGCCGCGTCGGCGTACTTCTGCGGGTCGACGACCCACACCAGCAGGTCGGCGACGCCCACGAAGCGGTCCACCTCGGCCCGGTGGACCGCCTGGATGGAGTCGTGGTCGGGCAGGTCGATCAGGACGAGCCCTTCGAGGGAGTTCTCCTCCTCGGCGCCCTTGTGCGCGGACGCCCCGGCCCGTGCGTACCTGTACCGCTTGTCGATCTCCAGCCAGTCCAGCAGCGGCCCGGCGCCGTCATGGCCCCAGACGCAGACATGGGCGGAGGACGTCATCGGCCGCCGCATGCCGCTGGGCGACAGCTCCAGCCCGCAGATCGCGTTGAACAGCGACGACTTGCCGCTGCCGGTGCCGCCCGCCAGGGCGACGACGGTGTGCTCGCCGGACAGCCGCATCCGCTCCCCGGCCCGTTCCAGCAGCGCCGCCGCCTCGCCGACGAGCTCCTCGTCCAGCCGGCCCTCGGCCAGCTCCACCAGCCGTTCCAGCGCCGCCAGCCGCTTGCCGAACGCCACGTCGCCGGGCCGCTGCGCGGACTCCGCCTCCGCGGACTCCTCCGGCTCCGCCACGGGCGCCTCGGGCACCTCGGCGATCTCCAGCGCCTCTTCGGCGCCCTCCTCCGAAGCCGCGACGGCCTCGGAGTCTTCGGCTTCCGCGGGCTCTCCGGCGTCGTCGTCGGACACCGCCGCGGCCTCGGCGGCCGCAACGTCCTCACCGGCTCCGCCGCGCCCCGCCTCGACCCGAGCCTCGTCCTCGGCCTCGACTCCTGCCTCCGCCTCGACCCGAGCCTCCACCGCAGCCCGGGCCTCCGCCGCAGCCTCCGCCTCGGCCCGAGCCTCCGACGCGGCCTGCACCTCGGCCGCGGCACGCGCCTCCTCCTCGGCCGCGGCGCGCATCGCCTCCAGCTCGGCCGACCGCGGCACCCGGAACTCCGCGGAGGTCAGCGGATCGTCCTCGGGATCCCGCATCCGCCGGGGAAGCGGGTCCCCGCCGGACGCCTCCCGGGCCATCCGCCACCCGAACTCCCCGCTGGTCAGCGGGTCGTCCCGTTCCTCCTCGGACGTGCCCTTCTCCGGAAGTTCCGGCACGGAGAGCGCCTCATCCTCGTTCGTGGCGGAAAAGGCCACCCACAGGAGCCCTTTCTCGTCGAGCGACTCCTCCTTCGACTCCCGCCCGCGGTACCCGTTCCCGGGCGAGGAGGCGAACCCGTCGAGCTCCCCGCTCGTCAGCGGGTCCTTGCGCCCCCAGGTGGAAGGACGCCCCAGCCGGACGGACGGCGGGTCCAGCGGGTCGCCCCCCGAACCCGAGAAGGCCGAACGGCGGAAGTTCCCTCCGGTCAGCGGATCGTCCTCGATCCGCCCCGGGGAGCTCCCGTACTCACCGCCCGTCTCGCCGGAGAACCCGCGATCACGGAAGGACGGGGCACGGCGGCCGCCCTCTTCCGAGGAGAGGGCGGAACGACCGAACCCGCCGCTGATCAGCGGATCATCCTCCGCCACGTCCCGACCGGCTCCTTCGAACCCGCCATCGGCCGGCGCGTCGTCCCCGGAAGCGGTCGACGACGGACGAAGCCCGAAGGACGGGGGGTCCCACGGCTCCGCATCCCCTACGTCCGAAACGTCTGAAACGTCCCCACCAAGCCCGTCGTCAGCCGACACGTCCCCCCGAGAGGGGAACGACGGCGGACGGAGCCGGAAGGACGGAGAGGTCAACGGATCCGAGTCGGCCTCACCGGACCCGCCGTCAGCCGGCGCGTCCTCCCGGGAAACGGCCGGCGACGGAAGAGCGCCGAAAGGAGGGAAGCCCGAAGACCCCTCCCCCGCCCCGTCCGCAACGTCCTCACCGGACTCCTCATCGACCGGCGCGCCGCCCTCCGAGGAGGAGAACGACGGCGGGCGGAGCCGGAAGGAGGGAGCGGTCAGGGGGTCGTCCTCCGGGTCCGCGGGGTCGCCGGGGACGGAGGAGGCGGGCGGCGGGGGGCGCAGGCGGAAGGACGGGGAGGTGAGGGGGTCCTCCTCGGCGGGCGCGGGGGCCGGGACCGGGGTTTCGGGATCTCCGCTGGTCAGGGGGGCGTCCTCGGGTGCGGGAGCGGGTGGGGCGAGGGGGTCTTCTCCGCGGGGAGGGGTGCCGGCCTCGTTCCGGTGGGTCATCGGGCGACCTCGAGGTTGTACGTGGCCTGGTAGAGGGCGACGGCGAGGCTCTCGTCGGGGATGTCGACCTGGTCGATCGCCTGGCTGAAGCGCAGGCTCTCCTCGTCGAGCAGCATGGTGACGCGTTTGCGCAGGTCGGCCTTGGCCTTGGAGCTCATGCCGCGCAGGGACTCGGCGCCGAAGAGGGACTTCAGCAGCCGCTGGGGGACGGCGCTGGTGCCGCCCACGACGACGTCGCTGGTGCCGTAGCCCAGGATGCCGACCATGAGGACGACCGACAGCGCCTCGTCGTCGAAGGAGACGACGCGGGCGAGGGAGCGCTTGACCACGCCCTCGGTGCGGACCAGCTCCAGGACGTGGTCCTGCCAGGCGCTGACGGCGCGGGTGATGCGCCGGGGCAGCTCGGGCGAGACGTGGCCGAGCTGGTCGGCCAGGTCGCCGAGCACGAGGCGGCCCGGCGCGTCGGCCTGCCAGCGCTGGACGGCCTGCTCGGCGCCCTGTTCGGCGGCGGCCAGGATGAGCGCCTCCAGGGCCGAGCGCAGCGCCGCCTTCAGGGCGTGGACGCGGGGCGCGGAGCGGCGGCGGCGCGCCGATCCCTTGGGCGCGGCGGCGCGGCCGCGCCGCAGGCGCAGGGCGCGCATGAGGTCGCCGGTGCCGGCGAAGTCCTGCCAGCGGGCGAGGACCTCGCCCTGCAGGAGGGAGCCGTTGCGGGTGGCCTCGTCGAGCTCGGCCAGCGCGGTGGAGTAGGCGGCGTCGGCGTCGCGGGCGAGCCTGTCGCGGCAGTCGACCTGCTCCTCGACCCGCTTGGCCAGCTGCGGGACGCGGGTGCGGAAGCTGTCGAGCACCCCGCCGAGCGTCTCGACGATCATCTCGTCGCGGGCCTCGGCGTTCTCGGCGAGCTCCAGCAGCCACTCCCGGATGCCGGAGATCGTCTCCTCGGGCAGCCGGGAGTCGACGATGGTCGTCTCGGGGATGTCGAACCGCGGCACCTCGCCGAAGCCGCGCTCGGCGAGCATCTCGGTGAAGTGCCCGGCGATCTCCTCGCCGGGGCCGGGCTGCACCCGGGAGAGCACGACGCCGAGGGTGGCGCCCTGCTCGCGGGCGCGCTCCAGCATCCGCCACACCTGGGCGTCGGCGTACCGGGCGGCGGTGGTGACGCAGACCCACAGGTCGGCGGCGGCCATGAGCTTGGTCGCGAACTCGTAGTGGTCGTCGAAGAGGGAGTCGAAGTCGGGGCTGTCGAGCACCGCGAGCCCGCGCGGCACCGCCTCGGTGCGGATCACCACGAGCTGGTCGCCGACGACGGCGTCGGGCGCGGGCCCCTCGACCCGCCCCATGGTCGGCAGCACGCCGGGCGGCCTGCCGTCGGTGCCCATGAACCAGTCGAAGTCCTCGGGGCTGCACACCAGGATGGGACTGGACGTGGTGGGCCGCAGCACGCCGGTGCCCGAGACGCGGGAGCCCACGAGCGAGTTGACCAGGGTGGACTTGCCGGCGCCGGTGGAGCCGCCGAGCACGGCCAGCAGGGGCGTGGCGGCCTGCCGTACCCGGGGCAGGACGTAGTCCTCCAGCTGGTCGCGGATCTCCCTGGCGGCCAGCACCGCCTCGTCGGCGCCCGGCACGTCGAGGGTGAAGCGCAGCGCGTCGATCTGGTCGCGCAGCTCGACCAGGACCCGGCCCAGAGGCGCCGTGCCCTCGGCCGGCGCGGACGTGGTCTCGTCGCGCACCGCGCTCTGGTCCGCCGGGGATGTCACGGATCCCGCCCTATATCCGCCGTCAAGTTGCCGATCTCTTCTGCCACGCGCACGACGTCCCCGACGACCACGATCGCCGGTGGCCGCACCCCTCGGGCCGCCATCTCGTCCGCCACGGTGCCGAGCGAGGCGACGAGGGTCCGCTGCCCCGGGAGAGTGCCGTCCTGGACGACCGCTACGGGAGTGTCGGTCGCCCGACCATAGCGCATGAGGGCATCGGCTATCAGACGCATTCGCTCGACGGCCATCATCAGTACCAGAGTTCCCCCGTTGCGTGCGAGGACCTCCCAGTCGACGGTGGAGTCGGCGTGTCCCGGGGGGACGTGCGCGGAGACCACGTGGAACTCCTGCGCGACGCCCCGGTGGGTGACGGGGATGCCCGCGGAGGCGGGCGCGGCGATGGAGCTGGTGATCCCTGGCACGACCGTCACGGGTATGCCGTGGGAGGCGCAGTACAGGGCCTCCTCGCCGCCCCGGCCGAAGACGAAGTTGTCGCCGCCCTTGAGGCGCACCACGAACTTGCCCTGCTTGGCGTGCTCGACCAGCAGCTCGTTGATGCGGTCCTGGTGCAGCGCCCGCCCGTAGGGGATCTTGGCGGCGTCGACCACCTCGACGTCGGGGGCGAGCTCGTCGAGCAGGTCGCGCGGGCCGAGCCGGTCGGTGACGACCACGTCGGCCTGGGCCAGCAGCCGCCGCCCCTTGACGGTGATCAGGCCGGGGTCGCCGGGCCCGCCGCCGACCAGCGCCACCCCGGCGGGCTTGCTCCGGGAGTGGCGGGCGGTGAAGGTGGCGTCGCCCAGTCCCTCGACGACGGCGTCGCGGATGCTCGCGGAGCGGCGCGGGTCGCCGCCGCTGAGCACGCCGACGCTGGTCTCGCCGATCTGCCCGGTGGCCGGGGTCCAGGCGGCGGAGGCGTGCGCGTCGTCGGCGCGCACGCACCAGATCCGCGCCTCCTCGGCCTCGGCGGCGACGGCGGCGTTGACGGCGGGGTCGTCGGCGCAGGCCTGGACCAGCCAGGCCCCGGCGAGGTCGCCGTGCCGGTAGGTGCGGCGGTGCCAGACGATCCGGTCGAGCAGGTCCTCCAGCGAGGGCGTCACCTCGGGGGAGATCAGTTCGACCGCGGCGCCCGCGGCCAGAAGGGTGGGTACGCGCCGTTGGGCGACCCTGCCGCCGCCCACGACGACGACGCGGCGCCCTGACAGACGAAGACCCAGAAGATACGGCGGCACCGGAGGGCTATCCCATCTGCAGCAACGGACTCGACAACTGCTGTGACAAAGGTACTCGTCCCCGGCGGCAGGCCTTACCACCCGGGGCTTTCAGCCGGAGATCGTGACGATGTCGGAAGAAACAGACAAGTCGCGAAGCGCCGCGGTGAGCCGCGCGGTGGCGGCGGCGTCCCGCACCGCGATCCTGATCCACTCGTGGCCCAGTCCCGGGAAGGTGTCGCCGCGCCGTACCGCGATCCCCCGCTCCCGCAGCGCCTCCCTGACCCCGGCCCCGGCCCTGGCCAGCAGGAACGAAGCCCTGGCGGCCGGGACCACGTGCAGCCCCAGCCCCCGCAGCCCCTCCTCCATCCGGTCCCGCTCGGCCGCCAGCTCCCCGGCCCAGGCGGCCGCCTCGGCCAGCGCCCGGTCCGACATGCACGCCTCGATCGCCACCAGCGCCGGGGTGGACACCGCCCACAGCGGCTGGGCCCGCTCCAGCTCGGCGACGAGCCCCGCGGGCCCCAGCACGTACCCGGCCCGCAGCCCGGCCAGTCCCCAGGTCTTGGTCAGGCTGCGCAGCACCACCAGGCGCGGGTCGTGCGCCAGGCTCTCGGGCTCGCCCGGCACGCAGTCCATGAACGCCTCGTCGACGACGACCGTCCGCCCCTCGCGCAGCAGCGCGCGCACCTCGTCCGCGGGGTGCAGCACGGACGTCGGGTTCGTCGGGTTCCCGATCATGACGAGGTCGGCGTCCTCGGGCACCGCGCCCGCGTCGAACCGGAAGTCCCCGCTCAGGACCACCCGGTCCACCTCGTGCCCGGCGGCGCGCAGCGCCGCCTCCGGCTCGGTGAACTGGGGGTGGACGACCACCGCGCGGCGCGGGCGCAGCACCCGCGCCAGCAGCACGAACGCCTCGGCGGCGCCCGAGGTGAGCAGCACCTCCGCCGCGGGCCGCCCGTGCCTGCGGGCCACCGCCTCGCGGGCGCGCCGCTGGTCGGGGTAGGCCGCGAGGTCGGCGACGGACGCGCGGACCAGCTCGGCCAGCCACTCCGGCGGGGCCGTGCCCCGGACGTTGACCGCGAAGTCCATCAGGTCCGCGCCGACCTCGGCGTCGCCGTGGTGGGCGAGGTCGTGGTGGACGGGGTCTTGGTGGCGGACGGGGTCGTGCACGAGTTCCACGTTCAGCCCTGGTAGTACAGCAGCGCGTTCACGGCCGCCGCGGCGACCGTCGCGCCGCCCTTCTCACTGAGGTTGCTCACCTGCGGCAGGCCGCTGGCGCGCAGCTTGGCCTTGGCCTCGCCGGCGCCGACGAAGCCCACCGGAAGCCCGATCACCAGGCTGGGCCGCACCCCGCGCAGGAGGATCTCCTCCAGCGCGCTGGCGGCGCTGCCGACCGCCCAGACCGCGCCGGGCCCCACCTCGGAGTAGGCGAGCCGGACCGCGGCCGCCGACCGGGTGATCCCGGCGGCCTTGGCCATGCGGACCGCGGCGGGGTCGTCGATCGGGCAGACGACGGGCCGCTCGGTGATCCCGGCCGCGACCAGGGGCACGTCAGCGACGATCGGCGCGCCCGCCCGCAGCGCGTCCAGGCCCTGGCGCAGGTGCCGCTCGTCGGTCGCCAGGTCGACCGCGTACTCGACGTCGGCGCTGGCATGGATCACCCGTTCGGTGACGGCCCGCCACAGCGGCGGCATCGGCGACAGGTCCACGCGGGAGCGCAGGATTTCATACGAAGCGACCTCGATCGGGTGAGGTTGCCGCACGTTCATCCCTGTTTCCTCCTCCGCCGGGCCCACCGGCGTCCCGCCGGATGCCCGTTGGGTCCGGGTTCATCCGGAGACGCACGCCGGTCAGCGTATCGTCCCCGAGACGACGAGAACGGCGTCCGGCTCCCCCGCCCCCTCCCGCGCGGCGGTGAGCCGGACGGCTTCCACCCGGTAGCCCCCGTCCCGCAGCGCCTCGCGCAGGGGATCGAGCCCCGCCGCGCCGTCCAGGATCGTCGCGATCGCCCGCGGGGACCGGCGGACGCACGCCTCCACCACGGCGGGATCCCCTTCGCCGACGAAGACCGCGTCCGGGTCCGGCAGGTGGGCGAGGACCTGCGGGACCTCGCCCCGGGCGACGGCCAGCCTGGTCCCGTGGGCGCGGACGTTGCGGCGCACCAGCTCGCAGGCCTCCCCGTCCCCGCCCACCGCGACCACCGCCGCGCCCAGCCGCGCGCACTCGACGCCGACCGCCCCGCCGCCCGAGCCGATGTCCCAGACGAGGTCGCCGAGGCCCGGCCCCAGCCTGGCCAGCACCAGCGCCCGCGCCGCGGCGCCCGGCACCCGCCCGCCGCCCTCGAAGCCCTCCTCGGGCGGGGCCCAGCCCCCGGGGCCCGGCCGTCCCGAGACGAGCCACCCCGACGGCTCCCCCCGCCACCGCGGATCATGGACGATCACCACCTGCGGCTCCCGCCAGGGCCGGGTCGTCGCCTCCGCCGGACGCACGTGCACCACCCGCTCGTCCGGGCCGCCGAGGTCCTCGCAGACGACGAACGAGCGCGGCGTCTGCGGATGCAGCTCCCGCCCCAGCTCCGCCGGCCCCGCCCCGGGGCCCGTCAGCACCGCGACCCTGGGGTGCGCGCGGCAGGCGTTGACGGCCCGCCGGAACCCCCCTTCCCGCGCCGACACGACGACGGCGCCCTCCCCGTCCAGCCCCGCTCCGGCGAAAGCCCGCGCGACCAGCCCGAAGACGCCCTCTTCCAGATCCTCGCCCATGACGGTTCCCACACTTCGAAGCTAAGCGGCACGCCCCGCCTCCGGCCGCCCTTCTCCGGAATCCGTCCCGTCCGGACCTGGCCCGCCCCCGGCGGAGCGCTCCGCCCCTCTTCTCTCCGGGACGGAAGCGGCCTATCATCGCCATAAGCGCTCACTTACCACACGTGAGGGGAGCCGCATGCGGGAATCCCTGCCGTTCCGGCCCGGCGACGTCTCCTGGACCGTGGGCCATGAGCCCGTCCTGGCGCTGGCCGCCGCGCCGACCCTGCTGCTGCAGGTCTGCCATCCGCTGGTCGCCGCCGGCGTCGCCCGGTACTCCGACTTCACCTCCGATCCGTTCGCCCGGTTGTGGCGGACCCTGGACATCCAGCTCAAGCTCTCCTACGGACGGCCTGAGGTGTCGGCGCGCCAGTCGGAGCTGCTGCGCCGCATCCATCAGCGGGTTCAGGGGGTCTCGGAGGAGGGCGTCCCCTATCGGGCTCTCGATCCGGATCTGCTGCTGTGGGTGTGGGCGACGCTCGTCCACGGGCAGCTCACCGTCTACGAGCTCACCTTCGGCGCGCTCTCCTCGGCCGAGCGCGAGACCTTCTACCAGGAGCAGAAGCTGGTCGCCCATGCCTGCGGCGTTCCCGAGGGCGCCTGCCCGCCGGACTTCGCGGCCTTCCGGCGCTACTTCGCGGAGATGCTGGAGGGGTTGGAGGTGACGCGGACCGCCCGCCAGGTCGTCGCGCTCGGCTCCGATCTGCCGCAGATGCCCCGGGCGCTCGGCGCCGCCTACAGCCGGTTCAACCTGCTGGCGGCGGGCGCGATGCTGCCGCGGCGGCTGCGGGAGGGGCTGGGCATCGCGTGGAGTCCCGGACGGGACCGGCTGTTCCGCGCGCTGCTCGCCGCGGGCCGCGTCGGAGCGCTGGTGGTGCCCGGCGGCCTGCGGGGACGTCCGGTGGACGTGATCGTCAACCGGGAGCGGTCATTGCGGCTGTTCGCCGTCCGGCGCGCTCGCGCCGCCTAGCGGTCGCAGGTGAACCAGACCGCTTTGCCGCGCACGCGGGGGTCGAGTCGTGCGTGCGCGGCATCGGTCCCCCACCGGCCCCCGCTGAGCTCGGCGACGATGCTCAGCCCTCGGCCGAAGTCGCCCCGCTCCAGGGACAGTGGAAGTGTGCGGGTGGGCAGGCCGTCGAAGACGGCGCAGGAGACGGTGTCGGCGTCGAAGCAGTAGACCCACAGCTCGTGCGGCGGGTGCGCGGACGCGTGCTGGTGGGCGTTGGTCGCCAGCTCGCTGGTCATCAGCATGGCGTCCGCGATGGTGTCGCGCGACACCTCCAGGGCCGTCAGCGCCTCGCGCACCAGGGTGCGGGCGAGCCGCGGACCGGTCGCGTCGATGGGCAGAGACCAGGTCCAGGTTCTTCCCAGGTCTATCGCGAGCTCCACAGCAGCCCTTTCGCCAGCGACACCACGTCTACAGCCGGTCACAGCCGGTCCCGAGCCGATACCGCAAAGTGTCTTGTGGGAATCTCACCTGCGCAACTGAGTTGCCGAAGATTCTTGGTTTCTTCTGTACTGACGCATGACTCGGCAGCAAACTCCTCCTATGACCTACCGTCCGACCGTACGAGGCCGCCGGCTGGCACGCGAGCTGCGTCGCCTGCGTGAACGCCAGCGCCTGACCCTGCAAGACGTCGCCGACCGGCTCGGCTGGTCCCGCGCCACCGTGTCCCGGCTGGAGACCGGGCAGACCCGCCCGCGCGACGTGGCCGAGCTCCTCGACCTCTACGGGGTGACCAGCCCCGAGCGCGACGCGCTGCTCACCCTCTCCCGGGAGGCCCGCCAGATGGGCTGGTGGACCGCCTACGTCGACGTCTTCAGCGGCTCCTACGTGGGGTTGGAGGACGAGTCCTCGGAGATCCGCACCTGGGACGCCCAGCTGGTGCACGGGCTGCTGCAGACCGAGGACTACGCCCGCGCCGTGATCACCGCGGGCCGGTTCCTGCCCAGCGAGGCCGACATCGACCGGCGCATCCTCGCCCGCAAGCAGCGCCAGGCCCTGTTGGACCGTGCCGACGCCCCGCACCTGCACGTCGTCCTGGACGAGGCCGCGGTGCTGCGGCCGATCGGCGGCCCCTCGGTGATGCGCGACCAGCTGGCGGCGCTGGCGCAGGCCGCGGACCGCGAGAACGTCACCCTGCAGGTGATGCCGCTGGCCGGCGGGGCTCACGCGGGACTTGACGGACGGTTCACGATCCTGTCGTTCCCCGACCCGGCGGACCCCGATATCGCCTATGTCGAAGGCACCATGGGCGACGTGTACATCGAGAGCGCGGAGGCAATAACTCAGCATAGGAACCGGTTCGAGCGCATCGTCGAGGAGGCGCTCTCCCCTGCCGATTCCATCCGGCTGATAGCCGAGGCGGCGAAGGAGTAGTCCGTGGCTGAGTCCATCTGGCGCAAGTCCTCTTACAGCGGATCCGGAGACCAGTGCGTCGAGATCGCCGCCCTCCCCGGCGGAAGGCGGGCGATCCGCGACTCCAAGCACCCCGAGTCGCCGTCCCTCACCCTGAGCAGCATCGGTTTCGCGAACTTCGTCCAGGAGGTCTTCCAAACAAACTAGAACGTGTTCTAATCTCCAGGGGACCGCAGACCTGGAGGTTGGGGACTCGTGAAACTCGGGATCAACATCGGCTACTGGCAGCGCGACCCGGAGGACGCCACCGAGACGGTGCTGGCCGCCGAACGGCAGGGCTACGACTCGGTCTTCACCGCCGAGGCCTACGGGTCCGACGCCTTCACCACTCTGGCCTGGTACGGCGCGCGCACCTCGCGCATCAAGCTGGGCACCGCCGTGGTGCAGATGTCGGCGCGCACCCCCGCGGCGACCGCGATGCACGCGCTCACGCTGGACGCCCTGTCGGGCGGACGGCTGATCCTGGGGCTCGGCGCGTCCGGGCCCCAGGTCGTCGAGGGCTGGTACGGGGTGCCCTTCCCCAAGCCGCTGGCCCGCACCCGCGAGTACCTCGACATCGTGCGCAAGGTCTGGGCGCGGGAGGAGCCGCTGGCCAACGACGGGCCGCACTACCCGCTGCCCTACCCGGGCGGCGCGGGGCTGGGCAAGCCGCTGAAGTCCATCACCCACCCCCTGCGGCCGGACATCCCGGTCTACCTGGGCGCCGAGGGCCCCAAGAACATCGCGCTCGCCGCCGAGCTCGCCGACGGCTGGCTGCCCCTGTTCGTCGACCCGCAGCAGATCGACGCCCTCTTCGGCGGCTCGCTGGCCGGGCGCCGCCCCGGCTTCGAGATCACCGCGACCGTCACCACCGTGGTCGCCCCGCTGGAGCAGGCGCTGGCCTGGGCGAAGGTGCCGCTGGCCTTCTACATCGGCGGCATGGGCGCCAAGGAGAAGAACTTCCACCTCGACCTCATCGGCCGGCTCGGCTACGCCGAGGAGGCCGAGCACGTGCAGAAGCTGTTCCTGGAGGGCCGCCGCGACGAGGCGATCAACGCGGTGCCCGACGAGCTGGCCGACTCCATCTCCCTGCTCGGTCCGCTGGAGCGCATCAAGGAGCGGCTGGAGCTGTGGAAGGCCAGCCCCGTCTCCACCCTGCTGATCGCCGGGGTCAAGGACGAGCCCACCCTGCGGGCTCTGCGCGAACTGGTCGACGCGTGATGGAATGAGCCGCATGGAAGACGTGCTGGGGCCGGACTACGAGGCCGTCGAACTCCCGCTGGGCCACGACCACGAGGGCGCCGTCAGCGCCACCCTGGTCATCCGCCGCTCCCCCGAGCCGACGGGGCGGGCCGTGCTGTACGTGCACGGGTTCGTCGACTACTTCTTCCAGACCCATCTCGCGGACTTCTACCTGGCGCAGGGCTTCGACTTCTACGCCCTGGACCTGCGCAAGTACGGGCGCTCCCTGCGCCCGTACCAGACGCCCAACATGATCGACAGCCTCAGCGACTACTTCACCGAGCTCGACGAGGCGGTGCGGATCATCCGGGAGGACCACGACGTCCTCCTGCTCAACGGGCACTCCACCGGCGGGCTGATCGCCGCGCTGTGGGCGGACCGGGTCAAGGGCCGGGGGCTGGTGCAGGGGCTGTTCCTCAACAGCCCCTTCTTCGACCTCAACGAGCCGGCCCCGGCCCGGATCGCCGGGACGGGGCTGGCCCGCGCCCTGCGCGGGATCCGGCCGCAGGCGGTGCTGCCCGCCGGGCTCTCGCCCGTCTACGTGACGACGATCCACCGCGACCACGAGGGCGAGTGGGACTTCGACCTGAGGCTCAAGCCGCTGGAGGGCTTCCCCGTGCGGGCGGGCTGGCTGGCGGCGGTCCGGCGCGGGCAGAAGCGGCTGCACGCCGGGCTGGCGATCGACGTGCCGGTCCTGGTGATGTGCTCGGCCCGCACGGTGCCCGCCAAGCCCGCCGGGGACGGCATCACCGGCTCCGACATCGTCCTGGACGTCGAGCACATCGCCCGGTGGTCGCCGCAGCTCGGCCCGCACCTGACGCTGGTGCGCGTCCAGGGCGCCCTGCACGACGTGGTGCTCTCGGCGCGGCCCGCCCGGGAGCGCGCCTTCACCGAGCTGGCCCGCTGGATCGGCGCCTACCTGCCCGCGAAGGGCTGAGCCCCGGCCCAAGGGCCGGGCGCTCAGCCGAGGGGCCGGGCCCACGGCGAAAGGCCGGGGTCTCGGCCCAAGGGCCGGGCGCTCAGCGGATCTCGGCGATCTGGAAGTCGTCGAAGTCCGCGGTCAGGCCCCTGCCGTCCCAGGTGGTCTGCTCGATGAGCAGCCCCGCGGTGCCTCCGGTCAGCGCTCCGCTCTCATCGGTCTTCTCCAGGGCGAGCGTCCCGTTGATCCACAACCGCAGGCGGGTCGCCGGCCCCTTCTTCTCGCAGGCGATCTGCAGCCGGTTCTCCTTGCCCACGACGAAACCGGCGGCCTCGGCGCCGGTGCCGATCTGCGCGTTGCCGCGGTCCTCGGTGACCCGCCGGAGGACGATGCCCCGCCCGTCCGCGCGCACCAGGAACCAGTAGCCGTCCTCGCCGCCGGAGTCCGCGCCGAAGCAGCTCAGGCCCGCCGTCGCGCTGGGGGTCCCGGTCATCTTGACGGTCGCCGAGACCAGGGCCCGCGGGGGGAGGCGGTACTCGCCCTCCGCGTCCTTGTGCGGAGAGCCGACTTCCTCCCGCAGGTTGTTCGCGTTGGTGATGACCAGCCGGTAGTGGCCCTCCAGATAGCCGTAGGTGGAGATCTTCGGCAGGAAGTTGGTGCCGTCCCAGCCCGTGCTCGTGTCGGCGAAGCTGTCGTCGAAGACGGGGACCGCCTGCGGCGGGCCGTCCTCGCCGGACATGTAGACGAACGTGGTGCCCACGAGCGTCGCCGCGACCGCCACCCCCGCGCCGATCAGCAGGTGCCTGCGGTTGCCCGGGACGCGGCGGCGGCTGCTCTCCTCCTCCCCCGCCGGCGGCACGGTCGTGCCGGCGGGCGGCGGCGGGGGCATCTGCAGGAAACCGCGTGCGGGGTCGAAGGGCGACTCGGCCTGCACCGTCCGGGCGACCTGCGCGACGTCCACCCTGGTCTGACCGGTGAGCTGGTCGAGCAGCTGCTGGGCGGTGGGCCGCGACTGCGGGTCGTGCGACAGCGCCGCCTCGACGAGCTTGCGCACCCCCTCGTCCAGGCCCTCCAGGTTCGGGACGCCCTGGGTGACCTGGTACAGGACGGCCGGGATGTTGGGACCGGAGAACGGGGACTCGCCCGTCCCGGCGAACGCCACCACGCAGCCCCAGGCCCAGATGTCGGCGGCGGGCGTGGCCTCCTGGCCGCGGATGACCTCCGGCGCCATGTAGGCGGGGGTCCCGACGAACGTGCCGGTGCGGGTGGCGGCGGCCACGGTGTCCAGGGCGCGGGCGATGCCGAAGTCGATGACCCGGGGGCCGACCGGGGACAGCAGCACGTTGCCCGGCTTGAGGTCGCGGTGCACGATCCCCGCGCCGTGGATCGCGGTCAGCGCGGTGGCCACCCCCACCGCGAGGTGCTCCAGGCTGGAGCCGCGCATGGGCCCCGAGTCGCGGATGTGCACGTCCAGGTCCGGGCCCTGCACGTACTCGGTGACCACGTAGAGGGGGTCGTCCTCCAGGTTCGCGTCGAGCACGCTGGCCGTGCAGAAGCGGCGGACCCGCTGGGCGGCGAGCACCTCCCGGCGGAACCGCTCGCGGAAGACCGGCTCGTCGGCGAGCTCGGCGTTGATGACCTTGAGCGCGACCTGGCGGCCCTCGCCGTCCTGGGCGAGGTACACGGTGCCCATGCCGCCGCGGCCGAGCCGGTTCATCAGCCGGTAGGGGCCGATGTTCTGTTCCATCGGGGGCTCCTCGGAGGGGACGAGTCCGCCCATTCTGGCGTAGATCACGGGATCAACAACAACTTGCCCGTGGTTCGGCGGCCCTCCAGGTCCTCGTGCGCCCTCCCCGCCTCGGCCAGCGGGTAGCGGCCGCCCACGTGAACGTTCAGCCTCCCCGCCGCCAGCCAGCCGAAGACGTCCTCGGCGCGGGCGCGCAGCTCCTCGGTCGTGGCCACGTAGTGGGCCAGGGACGGCCGGGTGAGGAAGAGGGAGCCGAGCCCGGCCAGCCGGATCGGGTCGAACGGCGGGACCGGGCCGCTGGCCGCCCCGTACAGGGCGAGCAGGCCCCGCGGGTGCAGGGCGGCGAGGCTGCCCTCGAAGGTGGCGGCGCCGACCCCGTCGTAGACCACCGGCACGCCCCGGCCCCCGGTGAGGTCCCTGGCGCGGCGGGCGAAGTCCTCGTAGCCGACGACCTCCTCGGCGCCGGCCTCCCGGGCGAGCCGCTCCTTGCGCGGCGTGGAGACCGTGCCGATCACCCGGCCGCCCAGCAGCTTGACCATCTGGGTGAGCAGCAGCCCCATGCCGCCCGCTGCGGCGTGCACCAGGACGGTGTCCCCCGGCTGGACGGCGTAGGTGGAGTGGGTGAGGTAGTGGGCGGTCAGGCCCTGCAGCAGGATCGAGGCGGCCCGCTCCGGGTCGAGGTTCCCCGGCACCGGCACCGCGCGGCCCTCGTCCACCAGCGCCTTCTCGGCGTAGCCGCCGACCGCGTCGGCCGTGGCCACCACGTCGCCGGGCCGGAAGGCGGTGACGCCCTCGCCCACCGCCTCGACCTCGCCGGCGATCTCGACGCCGGGCGTGAACGGCGGATGCGTCTCGTAGCGGCCGGTGCGGTGGTAGGTGTCGATGTAGTTGACGCCCGCCGCGGCCACCCGGACCAGCAGCCGCCCCGGACCGGGAACCGGCTCGGGCAGGTCCGCGGGCACCAGGACCTCCGGCCCCCCGTGCTTCTCGACGGTGATCGCGCGCATCGCTCCTCCAGGCTCTCGGGGCTCCCCCGTCTCAGCCGGAGGAGCTGATCCAATCTTCCCGGAGCGCGCCCAGCGCGAGCGTCACCGACTCCTCGACACGCTTCGCCACCTCGGGCGGGTCGAAGACCCCGCGGGAGGCGCAGTCCTCGAAGCCCACCCGCAGGGCGCCCAGGTAGATCGAGGCGAGCAGGCGCGGCCGCAGGTCCGCGCGGTGGTCGGCCCCCATGCGGCGGGCGAGCTCGGCCGCCAGGCGCCCCGAGGTCTCGGCGTGGCGGGTCAGGTAGGCGGCGACGACGCAGGTGTTGCTCTCCAGGACCAGGTGCAGCCGCCGCATCCGCTCCAGCTGGGCGGGGTCGCCCAGCCGGAGCACGTCCAGCAGCTCGCGCATCGCCGCCAGCAGGGACAGCGGCACCGGCTCGTCCGCGGGGCGCGCCCGCACCCGCTCCACCAGCTGGGCGTCCGAGCCGCCGAGGAGGCCGGTGATCACGTCCTCCTTGGTGGCGAAGTACCGGAAGAACGTGCGCTGGGAGACCTCCGCCGCCGCGGCGATCTCGTCGATGGTGGTGTTGGCGTAGCCGCGGTCGAGGAAGAGGCCGAGGGCCGCGTCGACGAGCGCGAGCCTGGTGCGCTGCTTCTTGATCTCGCGCAGCCCGCCCGTCGCCATGACCGTCCCCCTCTCCCCGGCCCGGCCGGGGCCGCCTCAGAATACCCGCGATCTCGCCGTCGCGGCCCATCCCGGAGGGCGACCCCCGGACCTCCGCAAACGGGTCGACCGATCCTCGCTCCGCTGCGGTCGTTCGACCCGTCAGTCCAGCACGGTGGAGAGCTGCAGGCGGGTCACCTGGAAGACGACCGCCATGCACAGGCTCGCGGCCAGGGCCAGCCCGGCCGCCGCCGCGATCCCCGTCTCCGCCGCGAGCCGGGCGTCGGTCAGCGTGCCCGCGCCCATGCCGGGGAAGACCCGCGCCAGCACCGCGCCGCCCAGCAGGCTCGCCCACCAGGCCGCCACGACCAGCAGGACGCCGTGCCGCCGCGCCATCCGGTACCGGCCGGTGGAGACCCACACGTCGTGCACGATCCGGGGCGGCAGCCACAGGTTGGCCACCGGCAGGAACCAGGAGCCGATCGTCCAGGCCCTGCGGTGCCGCAGGGGGCCCGGCGCCTGCGCGTGCGCCTGCCACAGCCAGGCGACGAAGAGCACGCCGGTGACCGCGGCGAGCACCGCGGAGATCAGGAAGACGTCGCGGTAGGCGGCCAGCACCGGCCCCGCGGTCGCCGCGTCGTAGCCGAACGCGGTCTGGTCCTCCAGCCCGGCCAGCAGCCGCAGCATGCTCACCGCCGAGCCCAGCGCCAGGAAGGCGTTGAACCCCAGCATCGTGAACAATCCGATGGCCAGCGCCCGGAAGTCCCGCCGGTGCGACCAGGCGCCGCAGGCGGGACAGCGGACGGAGACCGTGGGGATGATGTCCCCGCACAGCCCACAGGGCATGGTCGCCTCCCGGCAGAGCCTCCAGAACTTCGCCTTTCCCCGCAGTGTACGTACTGCTGACCCGCGCTTTGGGTGTCGGATACGCCACGTGGAGGCTCGGCGGGGAAACCTACCTGTCATGCCCCGAGACAGTTCAGAAGACACCCTCCCCGCCCGCTCCTCCGACCCCCGGCGCACCCAGATCCTCGACGCCGCCCGCCGCTGCTTCATCCGCAACGGCTTCCACGCCACCTCGATGCGGGACGTCACCGCCGAAGCCAGGGTCTCCTTCACCGGGGTGACCCGCTACTTCCGCGGCCGGGAGGAGGTGATCGACGCGTTCGCCGCCGAGACCGAGGACGAGGTGCACCGTGTCTTCGCCGCCGCCTTCGGCCGGATGCCCAAGCCCGTCGAGGCCTTCCCGCACGTCGAGCAGGGCTTCCCCGGCCTGGCCGTGAAGGTGTGGAGCGCCGCGCTGCGCGCCTCGGTGCTGGACGAGCGCGAGGACCGGACCGCGGCGGAGTTCACCAAGGCGCTGCTGTGGTACGTCGAGCTCTACCAGCGCACCGGCCTGATCACCCGCGACATGCCCGCCCTCAACGTCATCCGCACCCTGGTCGCCCTGGTCCACGGCTACATGGTCCAGCGCACCCTCTTCGGCGACGTCGACACCCGCGCCTTCCGCGAGGGCCTGCGCGGCCTGCGCTAGGGCCGCTGGGCCAGCGGGATCCACTGGCCGTCGCGGCGCACCAGGAGGTGGGGCGACAGGAGGTGGTCGCCCCTGGCCCAGACGCGGTCGGCGACCCAGCGCAGCTTGGCCAGGCCCTGCTCGTCGCGGGAGCCGGTGGCGGTGAAGACGTCGCGGGCGGGGACGCCGACGACGAGCTCGCCGTCGACCTCCCGGGCGAGCTTGTCCAGGAAGGGCTCGTCGATCAGCAGGCCGGCCTCCAGGTCGCCGCCGAAGCCGACGGTCACCGCCTGGACGCCCGGGAACCAGTTGAGCGCCAGCTCGGGGCGGCGGACCCGCAGGTTGGCGGCGGCCTGGGCGCGCAGCCGGCCGGGATCCAGGCCCAGCTCGCGCACCATGCGCGGGGTGACGGGCTCGAAGCGGGTCCTGCCGTCGTCGGACGGCGGCCGGTCCAGGCCGTAGGTCAGGTGGAGGTCGCCGGAGAACTGCTCGCGCAGCGGCGCCTCGTCCGGCGGGAGCGGGAAGTCCAGCTTGACGTCGACCGGGACCCGGGCGCCCAGGATCGGGACGATCAGGTCGTGCGGTTCGCTCATCTTCCGGACCTCCGTGCTCGTGCTTCGGCGGATCACGATAGCGGCTGGTGGGGGGCGCCGCCCGGCGGTAGGGCGGGCAGGTCCGGCGGAGCGCCCCGGGTGATCAGCCTCTCCACGGCCTCGCCGTCCAGATGCGCGGCGACCAGGTCGCCCAGCGCGTCGAGCTGGCGTTCGCGCAGCGCGGCGAAGTCGGTGTCCGGCGCGGGCGTGAAGCGCCTTCCCGCCAGCTCGGCGACCTCGGACAGGAAGGCGCGGCGGAAACCGTCGTTCTCCAGCGCGCCGTGCCACGTGGTGCCGAAGACCGCGCCCGCGCGGCAGCCGTCGAGGAAGGGCTCGCCGCCGTGCCGCTCGGCCCGGCCGTGATGGATCTCATAGCCGTGGACGGTCTGGCCGTAGTGGGCTCCGACGGGCCGGGCCAGGACCTTGTCCGGGGCGAAGCGGACGGTCACCGGCAGGAGGCCGAGCCCGGCGACCTCGCCGCGCCGCGACTCCACGTCGTCGTGGATGGTCTCGGCGAGCATCTGGTAGCCGCCGCAGACGCCGAGGACCGGCCTGTCCGTCCGCCGGAGCGCCTCCTCGAAGCCGTTCTCCCGCAGCCAGGCCAGGTCGGAGACGGTGGCGCGGGTGCCGGGGAGGACGACGAGGTCGGCTCCGGCGAGCTCGCCCGGGCTCGTCACGTAGGAGACCGAGACGCCCGGCTCGCACGCGAGCGCGTCCAGGTCGGTGAAATTGGAGATGCGGGGGAAGCGCAGGACGGCGACCCGCAGCGTCTCCTCCCCGTGCGGCAGGCCGGTGGCGGGGCGGGCCGCCGACAGGCCGAGGGAGTCCTCGACGTCCAGCCACAGGCCGTCCAGCCAGGGCAGGACGCCGACGGTGGGGCGGCCGGTGAGGGCGCGCAGCTGCTCCAGGCCGGGGGCCAGCAGCTCGGGGGCGCCCCGGAACTTGTTGATCACGAAGCCGGAGACCAGCTCCTGGTCGGCGGGCTCCAGCAGCGCGACCGTGCCGTAGAGGGCGGCGAAGACGCCGCCGCGGTCGATGTCGCCGACCACCAGGACCGGCAGGCCGGCGGCGCGGGCCAGGCCCATGTTCGCGATGTCGCCGCGGCGCAGGTTGATCTCGGTGGGGCTGCCCGCGCCCTCGCAGACGACCACGTCGTGGCGGGAGCGCAGCTCGTGGTAGCTCTCCAGGGCCACCTCGCGCAGGTGGTCGCGGTGGTCGCGGTACTGCACGGCGTCCACGTCGGCGACCGGCCTCCCCCGGACGACGACCTGGCTGCGCCGGTCGCTGCCGGGCTTGAGGAGGATCGGGTTGAGGTGGGCGGTCGGCTCGATCCCGGCGGCCTGGGCCTGCATCACCTGGGCGCGGCCGATCTCGGCGCCGTCGGCGGTGACCATGGAGTTGAGCGACATGTTCTGCGCCTTGAACGGCGCGACGCTCACCCCTTGGCGGCGCAGCCACCGGCACAGGCCCGCCACGACGATGCTCTTCCCGGCGTCGGACGTCGTGCCGGCGATCAGCAGGGAACCCTTCACCGGCCGGCTCCCAGCGCCAGGGCGGCGGCCGCCAGGGCCGCTCCCGCGGTGACGGCGCGGCTGAGGCGGGCGGCACGCCGCACGTCCTCGACCTCCGGCTTGCGGCCGTCGCCGAGCTCCGGCCTCAGCTCCAGGCGGCCTCCGTAGGAGTTGGCGCCGCCCAGGCGGACGCCCAGCGCCCCCGCGGCGGCCGCCTCGCAGCGCCCTGCGTTGGGGCTGGGATGACGGCCTCCGTCGCGGCGCAGGATCCGCCAGGAGTCCGATACCGCCTCGCGGGTGCCGTTCTCGGCGACAGCGGGGGCGGCCAGAACGGTCAGCAGGCCGGTGACGCGGGCGGGGATCCAGTTGGCGAGGTCGTCCAGCCGGGCCGAGGCCCAGCCGAAACGCTCGTAGCGGGGGCTGCGGTAGCCGACCATGGCGTCGAGGGTGTTGACCGCCCGGTAGGCGACGAGGCCGGGGACGCCGGCGACCGCGCCCCACAGCAGCGGCGCGACGACGGCGTCGCCGGTGTTCTCGGCCAGCGACTCGACGGTCGCGCGGGCCAGGGTGGCGGCGTCCAGTCCCGACGGGTCGCGGGCGCACAGGTGCGACAGGCGGGCACGCGCCGCCTCGAGGTCGCCGTCCTCCAGGCGGCGGGCCATGATCATGCCCTCCCGGGCCAGGGAGGTGCCGCCCAGCACCGCCCAGGCCGTCACGGCCGTCAGCGCGCAGCGGACCGCGGGACGGCCGCTCCGCTCGGCCAGCACGCCCAGCGCGGCCGCCGCCCCGACGCAGACGCCGGTGAAGACCGCGCCCCGCGCCCGGGAATCCCCGTACAGCCGCCCCTCCAGAGCCGCCGCCGCCCGGCCGAAGCCCGCCACCGGGTGGCCCCGGCGGGGGTCGGCGAACACCGCGTCCAGGCCGACTCCCAGCAGCAGGCCGACGGCCCGTGCCCTGCCCCCGGCCGAACGCCCGCCGGCGCGTGCTGGACGATCCACAGATTCACCTCTCGGTCGCATCCGGTCGACCGTAGTGCACCACAATCGAAGACATGCTCGAGGAACGGCTCTCCCGGATCACGCAGGTGGTGACGGACCCGGCGGTGATGGCGGGGTACTGCACCGATTTCACCGGCCGCTGGCGCGGGCGGGCGCCGCTGGTGGCGCTCCCGTCCAGTACCGCCGAGGTGGCGGAGGTCATACGGGTGTGCGCCGGGGAGGGGGTGCCGGTGGTGCCCCAGGGCGGCAACACCGGGCTGGTCGGCGGCGGGGTGCCCGTGGGCGGCGAGGTGGTGCTGTCGCTGCGGCGGCTGACGGCGCTCGGGCCGGTGGACTCCTCGGCCCAGCAGGTGACGGCGGGGGCGGGCGTCGTGCTGGCCGCGCTGCAGCGGCACGTCCGGGCGGCGGGCCTGGACTTCGGCGTGGACTTCGCGGCGCGGGACGGGGCCACCGTCGGAGGCATGATCGCCACGAACGCGGGCGGGGAGCGGGTCCTGCGCTACGGGACGACCCGGGCGAACGTGGTCGGGGTGGAGGCCGTCCTGGCCGACGGGTCGGTGGTCTCCCGGCTGGGCGGGCTGCCCAAGGACAACACCGGTTTCGAGCTCCCGTTCACCGCCAGCGAGGGCACGCTGGGCGTCATCACCGCGGCGCGGCTGCGGCTGGTGCCCCTGCTGGAGCACCGGGCGACGGCGCTGCTGGGGCTGCCCGGCGTCCCGGCGGCGCTGGCGGCGCTGGCCGTCCTGCGGACGCTGGACTCCCTGGAGATGGCCGAGTTCTTCCTGCCCGCGGGGCTGCGGCTCGTCCGCGAGCACACGGGACTGCCCGCGCCCACCCGCACCGAGCACGCCGTCTACCTCCTGGTCGAGTGCGCCGCGCCCCGGGATCCCGCCCCTGAGCTGCACGCCCTCCTGGAGACCCTGGACGTGCCCGAGATCGTGGTGGCCGCCGACACCGCCGACCGGCACCGGCTGTGGCGCTACCGGGAGGCGCACACCGAGGCGATCAACACGCGGGGCGTCCCGGTGAAGCTGGACGTCGCCCTCCCCCTGGGCGAGCTCCCCTCCTTCCTGGAGGAGCTGCCCGCGCTCGCCGGAGACGCCGAGCTGTACCTCTTCGGCCACCTGGCCGAAGGCAACCTCCACGTCAACCTCGTCGGCGGCCGCGACGCCACCGAGCCCGTCCTGCGGCGCGTCGCCCGGGCCGGCGGCAGCATCAGCGCCGAGCACGGCGTCGGCCGCGCCAAGACCCCCTGGCTCCACCTCAGCCGCTCCCCCGCCGAGCTGGCGGCCCTGCGCGCCGTCAAACACGCCCTCGACCCCGCCGGCCTGCTCAACCCCGGCGTCCTCGTCCCCTGATCCCCGCCGGCGCCCCGGCCGTCCGGGCCGGGAAGCCGCCCAGGCCAGGAGGTCGTCCGGGCCAGGAGGTCGTCCGGGCCAGGAGGTCGTCCGGGCCAGGAGGTCGTCCGGGCCAGGAGAGGGCGGTTCGGGTCAGGAGAGGGCGGCTCGGGCCGGGGAAGGGCGGTTCGGGTCAGGAGGTGGGGAGGAGGGCGCCTTCGAGGGTGAGGAGCGCCTGTTTGGCGGGGAGGCCGCCGGCGTAGCCGGTGAGGGCGCCGGTGGAGCCGATCACGCGGTGGCAGGGGCGGAGGATGAGCAGGGGGTTGGCGCCGATGGCGGCTCCGACGGCGCGGGCGCGGGCGGGGGTGCCGCCGAGGGCGGCGTTGAGCTCGCCGTAGGTGGTCGTGGCGCCGTAGGGGAGGGCTTCCAGGGCCGCCCAGACCTGGCGCTGGAAGGGGGTGCCGGTGGTGGCGAAGGGCAGGTCGAACTCCTTGAGGCCGCCGGAGAAGTAGGCGTCCAGCTGGGAGGCGGCCGCGGCGAACTCGGCGGGGGCGTGCCGCCAGGTGTCGGCGCGGGCGGGCGCGTTGCGCTGGTCCGGCAGGGAGAGGGAGGCGAGGGCCAGGCCGGTCTCGGTGCGGACGCCGGTGAGCAGCAGGGCGCCCAGCGGGCTGTCGAACGTGGTGTAGAGCCTCATGATCGGTCCTTCCTTCAGTCCAGGGAGTTCCACAGCAGGTGAGTGGCGTAGGAGCGCCACGGGCTCCAGGCCACGGTGTCGGGGTCGCCCTTGCGGGCGAGCGCCTGGCGCAGCGCCACGTCGCCGGGCGGCAGGACGTCCGGGTCGCCCAGGGCGCGCATGCGGATGTAGGCGGCCGTCCACGGGCCGATGCCGGGCAGGGACAGCAGCCCCTTCTCCGCTTCGTCGCGGTCCGCTCCGGCGTCCAGGACGAGGCCGCCTTCGGCGAGCGCCGCGGCGAGCGCCCGCAGGGCCCCGCGGCGGGCGCGGGGCATCTTCAGCTCCTCCAGAGAGGCCTCGGCCAGGGACTCCGCGTCGGGGAAGAGGTGGGTGAGGCCTCCCGAGGGCTCCGGCAGCGGGGCCCCCCGGGCGGCGACCAGCGCGGCGGCGTGGTTGCGGGCGGCCGCCACGGTGACCTGCTGGCCGAGGATCGCGCGGAAGGCCCCCTCGTGCGGGTCGGACGAGCCGGGCGCGCGCAGGCCGGGCGCTTTGGCCGCCTCCGGCCCCAGAGCGGGGTCGGCGGCGAACCGTTCGGTGACGGCGCCGGGGTCGGCGTCCAGGTCGAACTGGCGGCGGATCCGCTGGGTGGCGGCGGTCAGGTCCCGCACCTCGGTCAGCTCCATGGTGCAGTCGAGCCACCCGCGGCCCCCGTCCGCCTCGTGAACGGCGGCGATGCCGGGCCCCCCGGGCAGCCGCAGGGTGCGCCGGTAGACACGGGAGCCCGCCTCCCCTTCGACCTCCTCCACCCCGGCCACGGCCCGCCGTGCCAAGAAGTCGAAGATCTGCCGCGCCGCGTACGGCCCCCGATAGGCCAGCCGCAACGCGATCCCCCGCCCGCCGAAAGCGGCGGGCCCGTGACCGTTGGAAGCCGAGGACCCGCGATCACCGAGGGCGGCGAGCTCACGCCCCCCGGAAGTGGCGGACCCGCGGCCACCGGAGGCGGCGGTCCCACGACCTCTGGAGGCGGGACCCGGGCCGGTGTCCCGGAGGGCGCCGGGGGTGGTCTCGTAGATCTTCCTGATGGTGTCGTTGAACTGGCGGACGCTGGCGAAGCCCGCGGCGAAGGCGATCTCGGTCACCGGCAGGCCGGTGGTCTGCAGCAGCACCCGGGCGGTCTGCGCCCGCTGGGCCCTGGCCAGGGCGACGGGACCCACGCCGACCTCGGCGGTCAGCTGCCGCCGCAGCTGCCGGGTGCTGTAGCCCAGCCGGTCCGCGAGCCCGTCGACGCCCTCCCGGTCGACGACCCCGTCGGCGATCAGCCGCATCGCCCTGGCCACGGCGTCCGCCCGTACGTGCCAGGCCGCCGAGCCGGGCACCGCGTCGGGGCGGCAGCGCTTGCACGCGCGGAACCCCTCGTGCTGGGCGGCCGCCGCGCTGGGGTAGAAGCGCACGTTGCGGCGCAGCGGCGTGGTGGCCGGGCAGCTGGGCCTGCAGTAGATGCCGGTGGTCCGCACGGCGAAGAAGAACTCCCCGTCGAATCGTGAGTCCCTGCTGCACACCGCTCTGTAGCGGCTCTCGTCGTCCACGCCTCCCAGTCTGGGCGACGCCGGGAGGCGTCACTGGCGGATTTCGGCCATGACGCCGCCCGGCTGTCCGGACATGCCGGAAATAGGACGACCCGCCACCACCGATCGAACGGTGACGGCGGGCCGTCCGGCAGCGCGCCCAGAGGGATTCGAACCCCCGGCCGACGGATTAGAAGTCCGTTGCTCTATCCAGCTGAGCTATGGGCGCACGCTTCGCGCCCCGAGTGTAGGGCACGGAGGGCCGCCGGAACAGCAGATTTGTGTCCGATTCGTCCCCGACACGGCATCAGTACACGGCCGGCCCCGGGAAGCGGGGCCGTCCTCGTGGGAGGCTGAGGCCCACCGCGCGGCCCCGGGTCCGGGGAGCCGGTATTTTGGGGTGATTTCACTCCGAGCTTAGGCCGGAGCTGGAAGAGTGTGTGGGCCACCCCCAGCCCGATGACGTCGAGCCGAAGACAAGAGGACCATGTCGGACAACGAGAAGACCCCTGGTGTGAAGCTTCCGAGCGCCCGGGACATCAGTCGCACCGACTTCACCCCGCACGGCATCAACAAGGGCAAGGGGTCGCTCAAGCGCCCGGCCAACAAGGCCGAGCTGCGCAAGAAGCGCATCAGGCAGACCGGGGTGACGGTCCTCGTCCTCGCGATCATCGCCGGCGTCGCGGGGGGCGCCTACCTGCTGACCCGGCCGTCGGAGGAGTTCGCCATCTCCGGCGCCTTCAACAAGGAACCGAAGATCACCTTCCCGGAGGTCGAGCCCTACGCCGCCGCGCGCACCGAGCAGCTGATCAAGGGGGACGGCGCGAAGCTCCAGAGCGGCGACACCGCGTACGTCAACTTCGAGACCTACCAGTGGACCGGCGCGGGCGAGTTCGAGGAGAAGTCCAGCAGCTACGCCGAGAACAGCCCGACCGCGCTTCCCGTCGACTCCCAGGGGGGCAGCGGCTTCAAGCAGCTCGACGAGGCCATGAAGGGCGCCACGATCGGCAGCCGCTACCTGGTGACCATGCCGGTCAAGGACCTCGGCGAGACCGCCGAGCAGACGGGCCTGGCGAAGGACGACAACGTGATCTTCGTCGTGGACGTCATCACCAAGCAGTACCCGGTCACCGGTGAGATGGCCAAGCAGGACGACGACAAGCTGCCCGAGGTCACCGCTCCCGCCAAGGAGGGCGAGGCGCCCGGAATCAAGCTGCCCGACGGCGACGCGCCCAAGGAGCTCACCGTCAAGACCCTCATCGAGGGCACCGGCCCGGTCGTGGAGAAGGGCCAGAAGCTGGCCGCCCACTACAAGGGCGTCATCTGGGGCAGCGGCAAGGAGTTCGACTCCAGCTACGCCAACGGCGAGCCCACCACCTTCGAGATCGGCACCGGCGCGGTCATCACCGGCTGGGACAAGTCGCTGGTCGGCGTGAAGGCCGGCAGCCGGGTCATGGTGGTCATCCCGCCCGCCGACGGCTACGGCGAGAAGGGCAACGAGGGCGCCGGGATCAAGGGCGACGACACCCTGGTGTTCGTCGTCGACGTCCTGACCTCCTACTGAGCCGCGAGACGGCCGGTCCCCGCGGCGGGACCGGCCGTTTCCCACTTTCTGACAACCTTTCGCACCTTTTGAGCGTCTTGTGAAGGGCCGCCCCGCAATTCTCCAGGGCGGCGACCGCCCCGCCCGAGCCCGCCGGACGACCCGGATACGGAGCCGGCCGTTCAGGTAGGGTCGAAGTAACGGAAAGGTAACGGGGGCATGGTGAACGAGAACGAGGAGCATCCGCGAGCCGACGACGGCGCGGCGGAGACCGGCGAAGGCCCCGCGTCCTCGCAGCAGCCCGGCCTTCCCGCCCGCAGGCGGGGGCGGCTGCTCCGCCGGATCTCCTACGGCGTCCTCGGCCTCATCGGGGCGTGCGTCGTCGCCTTCGCGATCGCCTACATCCTCACCCCCGTGCCCTCCTCCCAGCAGGTGAACGCCCGCGAGCAGCTGAACGTCTTCTACTACGCCGACGGCAAGACGGTCATCGCCCAGGAGGGCACCAACCGCCAGCCCGTCCCGCTGAAGGACGTCTCCGAGGCGATGCAGCAAGCGGTCATCTCCGCCGAGAACCGCAGCTTCTACAGCGACCCCGGCGTCTCCCTGAAGGGCACGGTGCGCGCCTTCTGGTCCACCGTCTCGGGCGCCCAGGTCCAGGGCGGCTCCACCATCACCCAGCAGATGGTGCGCAACTACTACAGCGGCCTGAGCCAGGAGAGGTCGATCTTCCGCAAGCTCAAAGAGGTCATGGTCTCGCTCAAGGTGAACCGGTCCCAGGACAAGGACACGATCATGGAGCAGTACCTCAACACGATCTACTTCGGGCGGCAGAGCTACAGCGTCCAGGCCGCCGCGCAGGCCTACTTCGCCAAGGACGCCAAGGACCTCGGCCCGGCCGAGAGCGCCTACCTGGCCGCGACGATCCAGCAGCCGAGCCTCTACCAGAAGCTCACCAAGAACAACCGCGCGCAGCTCGAGGAGCGCTGGCGGTACGTCCTGGACGGCATGGTCTCCGCGGGGAACCTCACCGCCGAGGAGGCGGCGAAGCTCAAGCTGCCCAAGCCGGTGAAGCAGAAAGAGAAGAACATCTACCAGGGCCAGGTCGGCTACATGGTCAACGTGGCGAAGAAGGAGCTGCGCGAGAAGCACGGCGTCACCGACCGCCGGCTCGCCCTGGGCGGATTCAAGGTCGTCACCACCTTCCGCAAGCCCCTGATGGACGCCGCCGTCAAGGCCGTCACCGACAACGTCCCGTCCGGCATGCCCAAGGAGCAGCGGGTCGGGCTGACCGCGGTCGATCCGAAGAACGGCGAGGTGATCGCCTTCTACGGCGGGCGCGACTACCTCAAGGAGCAGATGAGCAGCTCCTTCGGGCTGCGCGCCCAGGCCGGATCCGGGTTCAAGCCGTTCGTGCTGGCCGCCGCGCTGGCCGACGGCAAGGAGCTCACCGACACCGTGGACGGCTCGAACTACACCGCCTCGAACGGGCATGTCATCACCAACTCCGGCGGGGCGCGCTACGGCTACCTCGACCTCGTGCAGATGACCCGCAACTCGGTGAACACCGCCTACGTGCGGCTCGCCCAGGAGGTCGGCAACTCCAAGGTCACCGACATGGCCGAGAGCATGGGCATCCCCCGCTCGCAGCTGACCGACAACGACGCCGACAAGTCCGAGTCGTACGCGCTGGGCGTCGCGGATGCCAGCACCACGCAGCAGGCCGGGGCGTACGGGGCGTTCGCCAACGAGGGCGTCTTCCACGCCCCGCACGTCATCAAGTCCTTCACCAACCGCAAGGGACGGACGAAGGAGGTGCAGACCGAGGGCGTCCGCGTGTTCAGCAAGGACGTCGCCGCCGACGCCACGTACGCGCTGCAGCAGGTCGTCACCGGCGGCACCGCCACCTCGGCGCAGCTCTACGACGGCCGGGACGTCGCCGGCAAGACGGGCACCACCGACGGCGGCGCCGCGGTGTGGTTCAACGGGTTCATCCCGCAGATGTCGACCTCGGTCAGCATCTTCAACAGCAAGTCCCCCAACAAGCCGCTGGACCTGCAGGGCTACTCGGCGTACGGCGGCGTGCTGCCCGCGCAGGTGTGGCGCGCCTTCATGACCGAGGCCACCCAGAACCTGCCGGCCGAGGAGTTCCCGTCGTCGACGGGCTACTACACCTACCGGCCGCAGCCGCAGCAGACCTCGGAGACCAACGCCCCCGATCCGGGCCCCTCCGACACCACGGAGCCGTCCGAGCCCGCCGGCCCGCCGGAAGAGGAGGAGCCGCCGGTCGACGAGGGGGAGGACCCCGAGCCGATGCCCGAGCTCCCGGACGAGGAGGAGGCGCCTCCCGTGGAGCCGAACCCCGCCGGCCCGGGGGAGGAACCGCCCTTCCAGGAGCCTGAGGTGCCTCAGTTCCCCTAGTCGCAGGCCGCGACCAGCTTCTCGGGCTGGTCGCGCAGCAGCGCGGTCATCGGGGCGACGTCGCCGGAGTCGCCGATGGCCGGTGAGGCGGCCCGCCAGGCGCCCGCCAGATCCTTCAGGGTCCGCTGGAGCTCCTGGTCGTCGGATCTGGCGGACAACGTGTCCAGGGAGGTGGCGAAGTCGGTGGCGGCACGACCCCAGGCCGCGTTGTCGGTGGAGGGCAGGGACCTCAGCTTCGTCCCGAAGTCGGTGAGGACCTGCTGGGCCTCGGCGCAGACCTCGCTCCGGTTGCCCGTCATGCCCGCCACGACCCCGCACCCCGGCAGGACCGCGACCGCCGCGAGGACCGTGATGAGGGTGGTGAGGGTGGTACGCCCCGCCTGCATGAGATTCCTCCAGGGGTGTGATCCGCAAGGCTCCCATGATGGCGCACGGGCGGGTCCCGCAGGCCGGAGCGCGGAGGATTCGCGGCGGGCCGGTTCGTCCACGGACTCGGCACTGGGCCGCGTGAGGTCCGCATTAAGGTAGACGGGTTCGCAGCACGCCCAAGGAGTGGCTTAACGTGGCCGAGGAATGGCAGCCCACCACCGACCTGGAGACCCTTCTGGTCGGTGCGATCGACGCCGCTGACCCCGAGGGGTACTTCCGGCTCCTGGCCGGGGCCGAGCTGGTCGTCCCGCTCGACCCGGAGACCGTCGAGCAGGTGCTCGCCGACGCCCTCCCACCGGTCTGGCCGACCAACGAGATCGACGGCCGCACCCATGTGCTCGCCTACACCTCCCCCGAGGCGATGCGCGCCCATCTCGGTCCGCGCTTCCAGCACCACCTGCGCCTGAAGCCCGCCGACCTGGCCTCCGCTTGGCCCCAGCCCCACTGGTGGCTGGCCGTCGACGCGACGCTCCCGCCGCAGGCGCTGCTGCCCTCCTGGTTCCTGCGCCAGCTCGCCGACGGCGACCCGCGGCCCGTGCTGCTGGGCCTCCCCCGCCCCGCGGCCCCCGACGCCGCCTCCGTCCACAACGCCCTGGCCGCCGTCCAGGAGAGCGCCGCCGTCCAGGACGCCTCCCGGCAGGCCGCCGAGGTCCTCGCCGACCTCCACCGCTTCTCCGGGCCCGTCCAGGACGCCCCGAGCGCCATCGCCGGCGAGCGACCGGGCGCCCCCGCCGGCCTCGTGCCCCCCACCGCGCCGTACGCACCCGGCCCGGGCGTCCCCCCGCAGCGGACGTCCGCGGGCCGGACGACGCCCGGCGCCTTCGTCCCGGGCGCTTCGCAGGCAGCGGACCAGAGCCGCCCGCTTCCTCTGCCGGAGGCTCCGCACGTCGCGGACCAGAGCCGTCCGCTGCCCCTCCCGGATGCCCCGCACGTCGCGGGACAGAGCCACCCGCTCCCCCTCCCGGAGACTCCGCACACCGCGGGACAGAGCCACTCCCTCCCCGCGCCGCAGGCCCCGCACGTCGCGGAACGGGGTCTCCCGCTCTCGGGCCCCTCGGAGGCCGTTCCGGGGCAGACGCTTTCTGCCGCCGACGCTTCCGCCGCGGGTCCCCCTGCCGAAGGACCGCAGAGCACCGGCGGGCTCCCCCCTCGGGCACCCGCCGGAGACGCTCTTCCCGGGGTGCCTTCCTCGACCGGCACCGGGCAGACGGCGCCGGTCGCGGGGGAGCCCGGCGCTCCTCGTACAGGGGAGCCGGAAGGATTCGAGACACCCGTGCGAGCAGCCTCGGGCGAGGCCGGTGCGCCCGGCATGCCCGAAGCGGCGGCGCAAGACGCTCCGCAGACGGGAGCACCCGGTCTCACCGGGCCGACGCTTCCGACGGGCAACAACGCCGAAGCCCTCGGCGAGCAGCCTCTCCTCCCGGGGAACGCCGCACCGGGCGCACCCGGCGCGGTTCCCGGAGAGAACACCTCGCCCGCCGGAGCACCCGGCCTCGCCGGTCAGATCTCCCCGGCGGAGAACACGGTCGGCCTGCCCGCCGAGCGGTCCGGTGCGCACGGAGACGCGCTCCCCGGGACGGCTCCCGGCCAGGGCTCCCCGCTCGATGGAACGCCCGGCTCCGCCGCGCCCGCGAACAGCGCGTCCGCTGAACCGACCTCTGCACACAAGAACACCGCCCCCGACGGGCCCGGGACTCCTCCCGGCCAGGGGATAGCACCCGGAAGCCTCCCCACCGGCGGAGTCGACGCCGGGCCGGCGACCGGCGGACCGGTGCCCCCCGAAGAGACGGCATCGCGGAACCGTCCGGAGAACACCGAGGCCGAGCCCGTCCCCGGTGTGCCCGTCGCACCGCAGGCCCAGCCGGGCGGCATACCGGACCCCGTGGCCGCGCTCCTGGCACAACGAGAGGCCGAGCGGAACAGAACGACCTCGACGGAGGCGCCCGGCACGGACCGCGTCTTCGGAGCAGCCCAGCACGCACGATCCGTCGAAGACCCGACACAGACCCAAATCGACGGCATACCGCCGATCACAGACGGCTTCACCCTGCCCGGCCCGACCGGCGCCCCTGGAACCCCCGGGCCGACCAACGCCCCCGTCGCCTCCGACGCCCCCGTCGCTCCCGGGCAGACCGGCGCCCCCGGAACTCCTGAACCGTCCAGCGCATCTGGGACACCCGGAGCACCCCTCACGCCCAGAGCACCGGAAGAATCCCCGGCACCCGGCGTATCCGATGCCGCAGGCACGCCCGCGAGGTCCGGAGGGCCTGGCAGACACGGCCGCCACGAAGCGATCGACGCCTCCGGAACGACCGGGGCTCCCGCCGCTCCCAGCGTGTCCGCAGCACCTGAAGCCTCCCGAGGATCCGGAGCGTCCGGCACGACCGACGCCCCCCACCCACTCGACGCATCGAAGACACCCGGGGCGCCCGCCGCGGCCGACCTGCCCCCCGTCGCCCAAATGCCAGGCGCTCCCGGCACGACCGGAACTCCTGGCGCCCCCGGGACGAGCGACACCCCCCACCCGGCCGACGCACCCGGAACAGGCGAAGCACCCGAGGCGCCGAGCCCCCTCGGAATGCCCGGCACGCAGGGAGCACCCGGCTCTTCCGGAACACCTGAAGCGGCCAACGCTCCCGACGTCCCCGGAGCACCCGGAGCACCCGGAGCACCCGGAGCACCCGGAGCACCCGGAGCACCCGGAGCACCCGGAGCAGCTGACGTGGTCGGCGCGTCCGGCGCAACCGAAGACGCAAGGATTCCTGGTGCGCCCAAGACACCAGACGCGGCTGAAGCAGCGGGGGCGCCCGAAGTCATCGGTGCTTCCGGGACGGTCGGCACGCCTGAAGCGTTCGGCGCGACCGGCACGCCTGAGGCTTCCAAGGTGACCGAGCCGTCCGGGGTGCCTGGGATACCCGAGGTGCCCAGGACGTCCGAAGCAGCCGAAGTGACGGGGGCGCCCAGGCCGTCCGAAACATCCGAGACGCATGGGTCGCGTGGAGGACCCGACACCGCCGAGGCATCTGGAGCTCCCGAGGCGCTTGGAGCTTCTGGTGTGTCCGATCCGTCCGGCACGACTGGACCCCTCGGTGCTTCCAGCACCGCCGGAGTGCCTGAGGCGTCCAACGCTGCGGGAATTCCCGGTGCTCCCGAGACGCCTGGATCCCCCGAAGCACCTCGGACTTTCGACGCGTCCGGAATGGCCGGAACGCCTACCGCTCCCGGAGCGCCCGAAGTGCCCCGATTCCCCGAGACGCCGGGGGCTCTCGACGCACTCGGAGCGACCGACGCGCTTGGCGCTTCCGGGACGTCCAGAGCGCCCCAGGCACCCGGCATTCCCGAGGTACCTGAGGCTCCCAGCGCGCCCGGCACCCCTGGAGCGCCTGAAGCACCCGAGATGTTCGGAGGTCCCGAAGCACCCGAGACACCGGGACTCCGCGAAGCGCCCGAAGCCACAGGAGCACCTGGCGCTACTGGGATGCCCGGCGGGCTCAGGGAACCCGGACTCCACGAAGCACCCAAGGCTTCCGATGCGACCGGAACCACGGGAGCGCCGGAAGCTCTCGGACGGCCCGAGACGCTCGGCGTCTCTGGAGTGCCTGAGGCTCCTCCCGGCCTTCCGGGAGCATCCGAGGTGGCCGGGATCCCGGGAGCACCTGGCGCTCCCAGCATCCCGGAAGTGCCCGAGGCTCCCGGAGCGGCCGGGGCAGGGACGCACGGCGTTCCCGGAACACCTGAGGCACACGGAATTCCGGCAGCACCCGAGGCACCTGGGATTCCGGGAGCGCCTGAAGCGACCGGAGGACCGGGAGCACCCGAGGCGACCGGCGGACCGGGAACGCCCGCGGCGGTCGGCAATCTGGGCGTGCCTGAAGCAACCGGAAGCCCCAGAGCACCCGAGGCGACCGGCGGCCTGGGAGCACGTGAGGCGACCGGCGGACCGGGAACGCCTGCGGCGACCGGCGAACCGGGAGCGTCTGAGTCGGCCGGGATTCCGGCAGCACCCGAGGCACCTGGGATTCCGGGAGCGCCTGAAGCGACCGGAGGACCGGGAGCACCCGAGGCGACCGGCGGACCGGGAACGCCCGCGGCGGTCGGCAATCTGGGCGTGCCTGAAGCAACCGGAGGCCCCGGAGCACCCGAGGCGACCGGCGACCTGGGAGCACGTGAGGCGACCGACGGACCGGGAACGCCCGCGGCGACCGGCGGACCGGAAGTGCCCGAGGTGGTCGGCGGACCAGGAGTGCCCGAGGTGGTCGGGGCCGGGGGGCGGGGGCGGTTCCTGCCCGCCAATCCGGTGGAGACGGAGTTGGTGCGGGCGGCCGATGAGGAGTCGCTGGTCAAGGCGTTGGCGGGGGCGGAGCTGTTGCTGCCGGTGCCGCCGGGGACGGACGCGGCGGCGCGGCCCAGTCGGGCGGGGTTCCCCTGGCAGCCGGGGGAGATCGACGGTACTCCGGCGGTGCCGGGGTTCACCTCGCCCGAACGGCTGGTGGACGCGATCGGGCAGGTCGACTACGTGCGGGTGCCGTTCCCGATCGTGGCGCGGCACTGGCCCGACCCGGGCTGGACGCTGGCCATCAACCCGGGCACGCCCGCGGCGGCGACGCTGACCGGGCAGCAGCTGCCGCTGGTGTCGTCCTGGACGGACCAGCTCCTGGCCGAGCGGCCCGAGGCGTTCGCCCCGCAGAACGAGCTCGAGCAGCGGCTGTACGAGGCGGCGCAGCGCCGGGACGCCGAGACGTTCTTCGGGCTGCTCGCCTCCGCCCAGGTGATGATCCCCGCCGATCCGGACACGCCGTGGGGCGCCCGTCCGGGCGAGGCGGACTTCCCGTGGCGGCCGGTGCCGCTCAAGGGCGAGCCGGCCATCATGGCGTTCACCTCGCCGCGGTGGATGCACGAGGCGGTCGGCCAGTGCCGGTTCGTCATGCCCGACTTCCGGGAGCTGGCGGCGAGCTGGCCGGAGGACGGCTGGTCCCTGGCGCTCAACCCGGGCACCCCGATCGACCTGACCGTGCCGGGCGACAGGCTGCGCGCCGCCGTCGCCCCCGCCGAGCCGCAGCAGCCGCGGCCGGAGCACTTCGAGCCCGGCAACCGGATCGACCAGGACCTCGACGAGGCGGTGCTCGCCGGGGACCCCGACGACTACCTGCGGGTGGCGCTCGCCGCCGAGGTGCTCGTCCCGGTCCCGGTCACCGCGCCCGAGGACCTCTCCCCCGAGCACCCCGACTTCGACTGGTCGGCCGCGCTGTCGGCGAGCCCGCCCGGCCCCGGCGCGTCCGTCCGGGTGTTCACCTCGCACCTGCGCCTGCAGGAGACCGTGGGCGACGTCCGGTACGTCGCCGTCGGCTTCACCGACCTCATCACGCACTGGCGCCGTACCGACTGGACGCTGCACCTCAACCCGGGCACGCGGATCGGCGCGTCCCTGAGCGGCGGGCAGGTGCGCGAGCTCAGCGACTGGGCGGCGTCCGTCGGGCTGCCCGTCCGGCAGGGCCAGCGGCGCGATCCCGTCCAGCCGTACGCGGCGCCCACGGACGACCCCTCGGCGACCTCGGCGGAGAACCCCGTCGTGGACGTCCCCGCGCCGCGGGGCGCCGGGGTGACGGTGCTGCAGAAGGTGCTGCCGCACGGCCAGGTCGGCTGGTACCTGGAGCAGGGGTACGACCGGGTCGGCGGGTTCGTCCACCCGCTGGCCGACTGCGCGGAGCTGGCCACCCCGGTGCAGCTGTACGAGGCGCTCGGGCTGCTGTACCCCGGTTCGGTGTTCGACCCCGCCGACGAGGCGGTGTACGTCCTGCGCTGGCCCGCCCACTGCGAGGACCTCTACCGGGTGCCGTTCGGGGGGCGCACCGAGGAGGACCTGCAGGCCTGGGGCGACGCCGGCTGGGTGGTCGAGCACGGCCCGTTCGAGGGCGACGGCTTCGCGCCCGGCTCGGCCGGCAGCATCCGCGAGTTCAAGAGCGACAGCACCCGGCTGCCCACCGGCGCCGAGCTGTACCTCGTCGGCAGGGACCGGACGGCCACCCTGGTCGCCGTCTACGACGCCGACGTCCTGAGCTGGACGTCGGCCCAGCAGCCCAAGGAGGGCCCGCAGTGATCCGGGACGGCTACGTCGCGATCTGGAAGGGCTCGGAGTACGAGGCGAGCCCGACGGCGGGGGACGAGGTCCGCCTGTACACCACGCAGCCCGCCGAGGGCTTCGCCGAGACCCGCCCCGGCCGGTACCGCCGCAGCGTGCCGTCCGCGGAGATCGAGCGGCTGCGCTACGTCCGGACGGTCTGCCGCTGGCGGGGCGAGCGGTTCGTCGTGGTCGGCGAGCACGAGACGTGGCTGCGCGTGGAGTACACCGGCGGGCGCGGCCCGGTGGCCGAGCACCTCGGCCTCGACCGCGTCGACCACGGCGTCTGGCAGACCTGGGCCCCCCGAACAGAAGTAGAGGAACTCCACGAAGAGTTCATCTGAGAAATACCGCCAACTTCATACTGTTTCACTTCGTCGCATCGGGTACGGATAGCGTGGAGACAAGCCACGGATCATTCATCGATTCCGAGACGATGCGGAGGACGGCGGCGTGCGCCTTTCGCCGAGAACGGGCACGACGAGAACGAGCACGACCCTGGTCGCGGTCCTGGTCCTGATGGCCACCGCCACCGGCGCCGCGGACCCCCCGGACCCCCCGACGGCGTCCCCCGCCACCAGTCCCGGCACAGCGACCAGGCCCGCCTCGCCCGCGGTGTCCGCCGACGCCAGGCCGACCACCGGGCCCGCCTCGCCCACGGTGTCCGCCGGTCCCAGCGTGACCGCCCGGCCCTCCTCCACGGCGGGAACCGATCCCGAGCCGACGGCCGGGCCCGCTTCTCCCACCGGGTCCGCCGGTCCCGGTGCGACGGCGAGCCCCACGGCTTCGCCCGGGCCGGTGAGTGAGTCTCCGGAGGCGCCCTCGAAGGGGACGGAGCTGCACGTCGTTCTCGTGGTGCCCGAGCCGACGGTCCGGCCTGGGGACAAGGTGAAGGCCAATGCGCACGTCTATGCGACGGGGCCCGTGGCCAAGGGCGGCAGGCTGAAGGTCACCGCCGACGGGGGTGTCGGGGCGGCGCCTGCCTGCGGGTCCGCTGCGCGGGGCTGCGACCTCGGCGACATCACGGCGGAAGGCGAGCTCATCCCCGTCGAGTTGTCCGTTCCGGCGAAGGCGAAGCCCGGCACGCTGCGCGTCACGACGGCCGTTTCCGCGCAGTCCGCCCCCGCCAAGACGGTGGTCCACCTTCTGACCGTCGCGGAGAAGGACATGCCCGCGCCCAGCGCCACTCCCACGCCGTCCACATCGGCCACGCCATCCACGCCGTCCACGGCGGCCGCTCCGCCGGCCGTCCCGCCGGCCGGGCCTCCCGCGGCGAGCCCGCACTCGGCGCTTCCCTCCGGGGTCCCGCAGGCGGCCCTCCCCACCGCCTCGCCCTCCGATGGCACCGACGGCGGGCTCCCCCCGATCGTGGCGGACGCCTCCCCCACCGCCCGCCCCCTGGACGCCCCCCAGAACGTCGCGGCGATCCGCTCCGACGTCCCGGGCCCGGACACCGACGCCATCGTCCGCGCTCAGGCCGTCTGGCTCGGCGTCCTCCTCGCCCTCTTCACCGCTCTCGCCGTCCGCCTGAGGCGTCAGCCCTTCCGCGGCGCCCACCGCCGCACCTCCCGAGGAAAATTCGCCCGCTGACCCCGGCGGCCGCCGCGCCTCCCCGAGGCGGGTTCGCCCGCTGACCCCGGCGGCCGCCGTCGCGCCTCCCGAGGCGGGTTCGCCCGCTGGCCCTCCGCGTCCGGTTCACCGGCGCTCCGTCCACGGACGCAGCTTCTCCGGGTTGCGGACCACCCAGAGCCGGGTGATGCGGCCGTCGGCGATGTCGAAGGAGGCCACGGTCGTGATGGTGCCGGCGTGGCGGGCCACCAGGCCCGGTGCGCCGTTGACCGAGCGCTCCAGGAGCTCCAGGCCGGGCGCCTTGTCGGCGATGGCGGCCATGTACCGGGCGATGCGCGCGCCGCCCTCGATCGGTTGCAGGACGGTGCCGACCATGCCGCCGCCGTCGGCGGTCATCACGGCGGCCGGGTCGAGGAGGTCGACGAGGGCCGCGATGTCCTTGGCCTCCCACGCCCTTCTGACCCGGCGCACCGTGTCGGCGTGCTCGGCCGCCGGCGCCTGTGCCCGCTCGACGCGCGTCCGCTGCCGGGCGGAGGCCGCGAGCTGCTTGCAGGCGGCGGGGGTCCGGTCGAGGATGCCGGCGATCTCGGCGAAGGGGTACCGGAAGACGTCGTGCAGGACGAACGCCACACGTTCGGCGGGCGTCATCGACTCCAGGACGACGAGGAAGGCCATGGCCACCGACTCGTCCAGGACGATCTGGTCGGCGGGGTCGAGGGCGTCGGAGCCGCGGTCGCGCCCGGCGCGGTCGGGCAGCGGTTCGGGCAGCCACGCGCCGACGTAGCGTTCACGCCGCGCCCGCGCCGAGCCGAGCACGTCCAGGCAGATGCGGCCGGTCACCGTCGTCAGCCAGGCGCCGGGGGAGGCGATCTCGTCCTGCCGGCTCCGCGGCAGCGCGTACCAGCGCGCGTACGCCTCCTGCACGGCGTCCTCGGACTCGGCCAGCGAGCCGAGCAGCCGGTAGGCGACATTGATCAGATGGCGCCGCTCGCCGGCCGCCTCATCGGTGCGCGTTCCAGCCGTCCCCATGCTCCCGGCCGCCTCCTCGCCTTACCTTTCGCGGGCCCGCGTCGTCGAACCGGTGAGACCTTACCGATCCACCGCCCCCCGGGCGGAAAGGAGACCGTGACATGGCGACCCAGGCGATGACGCAACGCCGCTTCTCGTTCCTGCAGATCGCGATCGCCCTGCAGACCCTGACCATCTTCCTCCAGGCCGTCTCCGCCGGACTGCTGCTGACCTCGTCCTACGGGGAGACGCTGCACAGCGCCGGAGCCCGCGTGATGTACGGGGCGTCGATGCTGTACGTGCTCGCGGCGGTGCTGGCGTGGAAGCCGGGCGGCGGCTCGCCCCGGCCCGTCTGGCACGCGACCGGATTCCTCGCCCTCGCCTCGGCCCAGGTCGCGCTCGGCATCGCGCACGTGCCGTCGGTCCACCTCCCTCTGGGCGTCCTGATGTTCGGGCTGAGCGTGCTGGCCCTGGCGCGGCGCTGAAGGCCCGGCGACCCGGGCCGGAGGGCGGGGTCAGCGGGTGAGGGTGTAGCAGGCTATGGCGGCGGCGGCCACGACGTTGAGGCTGTCCACGCCCTTGGCCAGGGCGGTGGGGCTCATGGGGATGCGGACGGCGGCGTCGGCTTCGGAGATCCAGTGGGAGGAGAGGCCGTCGCCTTCGGAGCCCAGGAGGAGGCCCACCTTCCCGCCGGAGGAGGTGACGGCGTCCTCCAGGTCGAGGGCGTCGTCGGCGGGGGTGAGGGCGAGGAGGCGGAAGCCGGCCGCGCGGACCTGGGACAGGTCCTTGTGCCAGTCGGTCATGCGGGCGTAGGGGACGGCGAAGACCGCGCCCATCGAGACCTTCACCGAGCGGCGGTACAGGGGGTCGGCACAGCGGGGCGCCAGGATCACCGCGTCCACGTCGAGGGCGGCCGCGCATCTGAAGATGGCGCCGACGTTCGTGTGGTTGACGAGGTCTTCGAGGATGATGACGCGGCGGGCGGAGGCGAGGACGTCGGGGAGGTCGGGGAGGGGCAGGCGGGTGAGGGAGGCGAGGGCGCCGCGGTGGACGGCGAAGCCGGTGAGGGCCTCGGCGGTGGCGTCGGAGACGAGGTAGACGGGGCAGTCGAGGGCGGGCAGGACGTCGGCGAGGGAGTCGAGCCAGCGCTCGGCCATGAGGATCGAGCGGGGGAGGTGGCCGGACGCCAGGGCGCGGCGGATGACCTTGGCGCCCTCGGCGATGAACAGGCCCTCCGCGGCCTCCAGGCTCCTGCGGAGCTGCCCGTCGGTGAGCCGGACGTAGTCGGCCAGCCGCGGGTCGGCGGCGTCGGGGACGTGGATGAGTTCGGCCATGGCGCCGATTGTCCCAGGCCCCGGCGACCGCGGCGAAGCCAGGACGGGCGGGTCAGGGCAGCTGGAGTTCGGCCAGGACGGGGCGGTGGTCGCTGCCGGTCAGGCGGAGGACGTCGTAGGAGCGCACCGCCACGGTGGGCGGGACGAGGATGTGGTCGAGGGTGAGGCGGGGGAAGGCGGTGAAGCCCCAGGTGGTGGTGAGGCCCCGGCCGCGGCGGTCGGCGGCGTCGGTGTGGCCGCGGGAGAGGAGGTCGCGGAAGCGGGCGTGGTCGAGGGTGGCGTTGAAGTCGCCGGCGAGGATGCGGACGGGGTCGGTGGAGGAGGAGGGGAGGGTGGCGAGGGAGTGCTTCCAGTCGGCGCGGCCCGCGCCGTTGATGGGCGGCAGGGGGTGGACCGCCGTGAGTTCGACGCGGCGGCCTGCCACGTCCAGGGCGGCGCGGGGGTGGGCCATGACCGTTCCGGGGAGGGCGGGCAGCGCGGTGAGGGGGTACCGGGAGTAGAGGGCGGAGCCGCCGGCGCCCCACTGCGGGTCGGCGACCCTGTGGGGCAGGTGCGCCTGGAGTCCCTGTTCGGCCAGGCCGCTCTGGGCGTCGGGGGTGAACTCCTGCAGGCTCAGCACGTCCACCCGTTCGCGTTCCACGATCCGGACGAGTTCGGCCATGGAGGCCCGGCCGAAGAAGACGTTGGAGGTGAGGACCCGCAGTTTCGGGCCGTCCGCCTCGACGGCGGTGTCGGCGGTGGCGCGGGGCAGGAGGGCGGCGCCCAGGGCGAGGGCCGCGACGCCGGCGACGAGCGCGGCGCCCCGGCGGCGGAGCAGGAGGGCCGCGGCGACGGGCAGCGGCGACACCAGCGCCAGGTAGGGGGTGAGGGAGATGAGCGGCACCGCGAGCCCCTCGAAGACCGCCCACCCGTCGAGGCCCAGGACGCGGCCCAGCGCCCAGCCGGCCCACAGGCCCGCCAGAGAGCGGGCCGTCCAGCTTCGGAGCCTCGCGCGGCCGTTCCCGGCGCGTTCCTCCCCCGCTGACCTGCCCGTTTCACCTGATTCGTCAGACAACTTTTCGGTTACGGCTTCGGTACCCACGACAACCCCAACGAACGGGAACCGCGGCGCGTTGTCACCCCAGGGCAAGGGATCACTTACGGGATGCGCACCCCTTGCCCCGTCGGAGGTCAAGGCGCGGCGCCGCACCCACATGTTACCGATAAGTAATCCAATTAAATCAGGACATGGTGCGTTCCGCAGGCAGATTCGCTGTTTGGACGCCTTTGTAACGGCTGCGTGATAAGGCTAAAGTGCCTCCGACCAACGCCCGGCGCCTCCAGGACCAGGCACGGCCCCATGACAGAACCCGGAGAGCACCATGACTCGTCCCCCCGGCGACCTCCCGGGCGAGGGTGGATACGGCTCCTCCTCGGAGTACCCCTCCGCCGACAGCAGTGACTGGTTCCGCCCCCGGGCGGCCGGAGGCTCGTCGGCGGGCAACCCCGCCGCGGACCGGACCGTCTCGGACTCCGGCGGGCAGTCGGAATGGTTCAACCCGCGCGCCTCCGGTTCGTCCTTCGGATCCGGCGGGTTCTCCGGCGCCTCCGATCCGGGCGGCCCCTCCTACTCCCAGAACCCCGCGGCGTCCGAGCCCTACCTTTCGGCGCCCGTGCCGCCGTCCGGCTCCTCCGCCGGCAACCCGTCCGCTTCCTCCTACGACCGCCCCTTTCCCACCGGCCCCGGCGAACCCTCGCCCGGCCGCGGCGGACCCGGGGGCAGCGGCGTTCATTCCAGCGGCGACTACGCGTTCAACTCCGGTTCCTATGGTGCCCGCAAGAAGCGCAAGAAGGGCGCGCTCATCGGCCCGCTGGCCGGCGCGGTGGGGCTCGCGCTGCTGCTGGGCGTGGCCATCTACGCCTTCACCCAGAAGAGCGGCGGCTGCTCGGGCTCGCCGACCACGCTGAACGTCGCGGTGGCCAAGGACATCGCCCCGGCCGTCGAGAAGTCCGCCCAGGCGTTCAACGACGGCGGCACGGAGATCGGCGGCGTCTGCTACGAGGCGAAGGTCACCGCCACCGACCCCAGCGCCGTGCGCACCGTGCTGACCGGCGAGGGCGTCTCGGGCGGCCAGACCGGCAGGCCCGACGTGTGGATCCCGGACTCCTCCCTGTGGTCGGGCCTGGTGCAGGCGGCCGACGACAAGGCGGTCACCCCGACCAAGATCTCGATCGCCTCCACCCCGGTGGTCGTCGCGGTCCCGCAGACGCTCGCCGCCTACCTGCAGAAGGAGGGCTTCTCCGAGAGCCCCTCCTGGGACAACCTGCTGCGCGCCGCCGGCGGCATGGAGGGCGGCGCCGCCACCAAGAACCAGACCATCAACCCCAAGCTGCTGGACATGCGGGTGCCCGACCCGGTCAACACCGGCACCGGGATGTCGGCGGTCTCGATGCTGCGCACCCTGCTGCGCAGCGACAAGTACGCCGCCACCATCTTCACCGGCATCGCGCAGACGATCCGCAACCACACCGTCCCCACGGTGGACTCGCTCTACGACAACTTCCGCAAGGACGCCCGGGGCCGCTTCCCGCTGCTCATCGCGCCCGAGCGCTCGGTGTTCGAGCACAACAGCGGCAACCCCAAGGAGAAGGCCGTCGCCATCTACCCCACCGAGGGCATGGTGAGCCTCGACTACCCGGTGACGATCACCGCCCAGGACGCGGGCAAGGCGCAGGCGGCCCAGGAGCTGGCCACCGTGCTGAGCTCCCCCGAGGCCGTCGCCAACTACCAGGCGCTCGGGTTCCGCAGCCCCGACCGCAAGGCGCCGGACTCCTTCACCCCCCAGTCGGGGCTGAGCACCCAGCGGGTCAAGGTGCTGCCGCTGAGCACCCCCCAGGAGATCTACAAGATCACCCAGGACTGGTCGAAGCTGTCGCTGGCGATCCGGATGCTCTCGGTCATCGACGTCTCCGGCACCATGGGCGACCCGATCGCCCCCGGCCAGCCGAGCCGGATGGAGACCATCCTCACCATCGCCTCCAAGGGCCTCAGCCAGTTCCCGCCGGACAGCCAGATCGGCACCTGGATCTACTCCGACCGGCTGGTGGGCGACCAGGACTGGAAGGAGGTCGTGCCGGTCGAGCAGCTCAACAAGCGCTTCGGCTCGGCCACCCACCTGAGCCGCCTCCAGCAGGCGCTGCTGGGCATCAAGGCGATCCCGACCGGCAACACCGGCCTGTACGACACGGTGCTCGCCGCCTACCGGCACATGAAGAAGACGCACCAGCCGGGACGCATCAACTCGATCGTGCTGTTCACCGACGGCCTGGGCAACGACGACCCCAACGGCGGCATCACCCTCAAGCAGCTGCTGTCGACGCTCAAGAAGGAGGTCGACAAGCGCAAGCCGATCCAGGTCATCATGATCAGCATCGGCTCGGGCCCGGAGCAGCTGGCGACCATGAACAGGATCACCGGTCTCACCGGCGGCCAGGCCTACATCCCCAAGAAGCCCGAGGAGATCACCCAGATCTTCCTGCAGGCGCTCTCGCGGCGGATGTGCGCGGGCCAGCAGACCAAGTGCTGATCCCGCGCTGAGCGGGCGGATCCGAGGAGAGGCGCGGCCGACGGCCGCGCCTCTCGCATATGGACGGATCACTGTCAACCGTGGCACAGTGCGAGCCGTCCTTGGAAGTAGATCCCCTTCCCTACTGCTGGAGGCCGCGTTGACCGGTTGGACGCCTCGGCCCGACGCCCTGCCCCCCGTCTCGCCCGAAGACGAGGCGCTCGTCCGCGCGCTGCGGACCCGGCACACCGACGCGCTCACCCAGGTCTACGACCGGTACGGCCCGCAGCTCTTCGACTACTGCCACGCCCTGCTGCGGGACGAGCCCTACGCCTCGCGCGTCCTGCACGACATCCTGCTCGCCGCCCAGGCCCACGTGGAGCGGCTGCGCTCCCCCGCGCAGCTGCGCGGCTGGCTGTACGCGCTGGCGCGGCGGGAGTGCCAGCGCATCCTCAGCGGCCCCGACCGGCCCGTCCAGCGGCGTCCGGCGCCCGAGACGCCCGACCGCTTCGCCTCCCCCGAGGAGCGCCGCAGGTACCACGAGGCGCGGCTGCTGGCCCATGACGCGCTCAGGGCGCTGACCGGGCGGCAGCGCGAGGCGGTCGACCTGACGCTGCGGCACGGGCTGACCGACACCGAGCTGGCCGGGGTGCTGGGCGTCCCCCCGGAGGAGGCGGCGGCGCTGGCCGAGGGCTCCCGCGACGAGCTCGCCGACGCCGTCGAGTCCCGCGTGGGGCACCGCCGGATCCAGCTCGGCCGCCTGATGGCCGTCCTGCCCTCCGCGATGGCCCCGCCGAACCTGGAGCAGCGGGTGCTGGCCAGCGTGCTGGATCCGGGCATGGAGCAGGACCGGGCGCAGATCGCCCGGCGCGCCCTGCCGTTCGACGCCCGCGGCTGGCCCTGCGAGGAGGCGGCCCGCCAGGGGCATCGGGCGCCGGAAGCCGCCGTGACCAGGGTGATCGGCGCCGGGCGGACCGGGGAGAAGCCGAAGACGCCGTCCGTGCTGTGGCCGCTGGCGGGCGCGGCGGCCGTCGCGATGCTCATGGGCGGGCTGTTCCTCCTGCGCCCCGACGAGGGGCTGAGCGATCCGCAGGCCGCCGACACCAGCCGGCTCATGCCCGAGTACACCGACGAGCCGGTCGACGGCGAGGAGCCGACGGACGAGCCGTCCCCGGAGAAGACGGCGGTCACCAAGACCCCTGCGAAGACGCCGTCGCAGGAGCCGCCGTCCCCTTCGGCATCGCCCAGCACCACGACGCCGACCAAGAAGCCCACGCCGAGCAGCACGCCGTCCACCACCAAGCCCGCCGCGACGCCCAAGCCGGGCAAGCTGCTCTTCTCCTCCGCCGCCTGCGTCATCGCCTATCCGGCACGGACGTGCACGGTCACCATCACGGCGTCGGGCGGGCCGGTGAAGTGGTCGGCCTCCGGCTACGACAACGTGCGCGGCGGCGGCTCGGGCACCCTGGCCGACGGCCAGAGCCGGATGCTGCTCTTCCGCGTCGTCCGGGACGACCCGTGCCTCGAGGGCGAGCTGGCCGTCCCCTTCACCCCGGCGGGCAGCGTCCAGGTCGCCTGGGACTGCCCGCCGCCGGTGGAGGAGGAGCCGCCCGCCCCCGGGGAGGACCCCGGGAACGGCGACGGACCGCAGCCCGTCTAGCCCAGGACGGCGTGCGCCCGGTCGATGAGGACGGGGACCGCGTCGCCGATCTTCTCGAAGCCCTCGCCGACGGTGGCGTTCTGCAGGAAGCGGGCGTGGATGCCCTCCAGGATGATCGCCAGCTTGAAGCAGCCGAACGCCACGTAGTAGTCCAGGCCGTCCACGTCGAAGCCGGTGAGCTTCGCGTACGCCTCGACGAACTGGTCGCGGGTCGCGAAGCCGGGCGCGGCGGTGACGGTGGCGCCGACGGGCAGCGAAGGCTCGCCGGCCTCCAGCCAGTAGACGAGGGTGAGGCCGAGATCGGCCAGCGGGTCGCCGAGAGTGGACATCTCCCAGTCGACGACGGCGGCGATCTCCGGCCGCGGGCCGAGCCGCACGAGGGCGTTGTCGAGCCGGAAGTCGCCGTGCACCAGGGAGGCGGGCGAGTGCTCCGGGAGCCCCGCGGCCAGGCGGGTCACCAGCTTGTCGTAGGCGGGCAGCTCGCGGGTCTGCGAGCGCTCCCACTGCTGGCCCCACCGCTTGAGCTGGCGGGCCATGTAGCCCTCGGGCCTGCCGAAGCCGCTCAGGCCCGCGGCCTCCACGTCCAGCGTGTGGATGGCGGCCAACGCCTCGGCGAGCCGCTGGGAGAGCTCGCCGGCCTGCTGCGGGGTGACGTCCGCGGCGTCCTCGACCGTGCGCAGGATCCGCCCGTCGACCCACTCCATGAGATAGAAGTGGGCGCCGAGCACGCTCTCGTCGGTGCACAGGGCCAGCGGCCCGGGCACCGGCACGCCGCCCGCCGCGGCCAGCGCGCTGAGCACGCGGTACTCGCGGGCCATGTCGTGCGCGGTGGGCAGCACGTGGCCCAGCGGCTGGCGGCGCAGCGCCACCGACCGTCCTGACAGGTCCAGCCGGTAGGTGAGATTGGACCTGCCGCCGGCGATCAGGGTGGCGCCGGTCGGCTCCCCGGCGTCGGGCAACGCCTGCTCCAGCCAGCGCGTCAGCTGAGGGAAGTCCAGGCCGGGTACGGGTTCGAGGCTCATGGCAGACAATTAGAACGCGACTCGGTTCTGTCGCGCCACCCTGCCCCTCCACAAACGGCCTTTTCTTGCCGTGTAAGGAACTTTCAACTCGGGTAGTGCCTGACTGGACTAACTCCCAGTAAGTGGGTTAGGACAGTAGGACTTGGCCAATCCAGGGCGGAAACCTCCGCCCGATTGGGGGTTCGTGTTCGTGGCCGAAGCCTGGCTTCCAGGGGCAGGACGCCTGCCGAGCAGCGACGACGGAGGGAGGCTCAAGGGCGGCGCGCCGCGCGCCGTCTGGAGCACCAGCGAGAACGACCCGCAGACGGTCTCCGCGCGGTCGGTGGCCCAGACGCTGGAGTACGGCGGGACGCCCGCCCATCTCGTCTGGAACCCGCTGCGCGGGGAGGTGGTGCAGCAGGTGCCCGCGACCCGGGCCGCGCGCCTGCTCTCCGGGGAGACCGGCCGGGAGGGGCGGGCCTGCCTGCAGATCATGGTGGTGGGCTTCGCGCGCCACCCCTTCACCCTGGGGCCGCTGCGCGACCTCGACCTGGTCCTGGACTGGCTGGACTCCTGGGGTGTCGCGCGGCGCTGGCCCGCCGGACCGCCTCCGGCCGTCCCCGCGGCGTACCAGACGCTCGGTGAACGCCGCTTCTGGGCACGCGGCGGCTACTTCGGGCACTCGCAGGTCCCCGACTGCCGGATTCCGGGGCCGGGGGGCATCGACATCGGCAGGCTGACCGGTCCGGATCCGGGCCCGCCCCGGCCCCGGCTGAGCGGTGAACAGCTGGGGCGGGTGAATTCCCGGCCGCTGGAGCGGCCACTTGAGGCCGCCGGAGGCTTTTGACTGCTTTGTTATTCTTTTACCTTAAAGTCGGTGCCATGAGCGGCCAGACTCCCCCCGGCTGGTACCCGGATCCTTACGGAACCCCCGGTCTCCAGCGCTGGTTCGACGGCGCCCAGTGGACCCAGTCGACCCAACCCGCCGGGCAGCCGACGCCCGCCCCCTGGTCCCCCGGGCAGGGATCCGGCACGCCTCAGGGATCCGGCACGCCCCAGCCCTGGCAGGCGCCGGGGCAGGGCACCCCGCAGCCGTGGACGCCGCCCGGCCAGAGCCCCGGCGCCACCGCCCCGCCCCGCAGGAACAACCAGGCGGTGCTCCTGGGCCTGGCCGGCGGCGGCGCCGTCGTGGTCGTCCTCGTCGTCGTGGCGGTGCTGCTGGCCACCGGCGCGTTCGACTCCGACCCCGCCGGGCCGCGCCCCGCGCAGAGCACCAGCGCCGCCCCGAACGACAACCGCTCCCCCGTCGTCGGGACGGTCTCCGACAGCGCCTCCGGCCTGTCCTGGTCGCAGCTCGGCGGGGAGTGGAAGTCCTCCACCATCCCGTCCGACAACGCCTACGCCAAGCTCGGCCTGATCAAGGGCCAGATCGCCTCGGTGCAGAAGGAGTACAACGGGCCCGGCAGCGAATACGTCTCCTCCGTCTACGCCGCCGAACTGCCGACCAGCGTCTTCTACACCAACGGCGACCTCGAGGCGGCCGCCAAGAGCTGGTTCGGCCTCGTCCGGCCCGCCTTCTACCCCGAGAACCAGGTCGAGGACGTCTCCTCGCGCGCCTACAGCGTCAGCGGCAAGAAGGCCTGGTACTACGAGGCGCGCGTGAGCTTCCCGCAGGCCGAGTCCAAGGGCTGGAACTTCCGCACCGAGCGCGCCGTGATCGTCCTGGTCGACCGGCCGGGCGACCAGCCCGCCGCCCTCTTCCTGTCCTTCCCCGACAGCCACGCCAACCAGGGCGACCTCGGCCTGATCCTCGACTCCCTCAAGATCGGCTGATCCGGGCCCCTCCCCGCGGCCCTTAAGGTTGAGGACATGAACGACAGACTCGTCTGGATCGACTGCGAGATGACCGGCCTCGATCTGGCGCGCGACGCGCTGATCGAGATCGCGGTCCTGGTGACCGATCCGGAGCTCAACATCCTCGATGAGGGTGTGGACGTGGTGATCAAGCCGCCCGAGGAGTCGCTCGCCCAGATGAACAAGGTGGTGCACGACATGCACACCACCTCCGGCCTGCTGGAGGAGCTCCCCCGCGGGGTCACCCTCGCCGAGGCCGAGGCCACCGTCCTGGACTACGTCAAGCGCCACGTCCCGGACCCCAAGAAGGCCCCGCTGTGCGGCAACTCCATCGCCACGGACCGCTCCTTCCTCGCCCGGGACATGCAGGCGCTCGACGCCCACCTGCACTACCGCATGATCGACGTCAGCTCCATCAAGGAGCTGTCCCGCCGCTGGTACCCGCGCGTCTACTTCGCCAGCCCCGTGAAGAACGGCGGCCACCGCGCCCTGGCCGACATCACCGAGTCCATCCGCGAGCTGCGCTACTACCGCGCCGCCGTCTTCGTCCCCCAGCCCGGCCCCGACTCCGAGACCGCCCGCGCCCTGTCGGCCAGGATCGTCGCCGAGGCCGCCGATAACGGGTGACGACCACCCTCCGAAACGCGCTACACTTATCTCGCTGCCTCACCCGACAGGGCGGGACGGCGAACATGGTGGGTGTAGCTCAGTTGGCAGAGCACCAGGTTGTGATCCTGGGTGTCGCCGGTTCAAGCCCGGTCACTCACCCCAAGCAGAAGCCCTGCTCATCGCATTGATGGGCAGGGCTTCTGGCATTTCCGATCACCTCAGATCGGCGAATACGTCCGCCTCTGGGAGCAGGTCCGCTCCCAGAGGTCGGCGGCCGGCACTTGAGCCTCGCCCTTGCCATACCGAGTCGTCCCAGCTCCTCGCCCATTCGTGCTCGCGAGCGAATGATGGGGCCAGAACCCGGACGCGGAGGTGACAGTGGCGAAGCTGACAGCAGAGCAGAAGCGAGCTCGGGCGCTTGCGCGAGCCAGACGGGAGGCCCTTGAGTGGGAGGAGAGGGATCGCCGCAGCCGCGAGCAGGCCGAACTCTGGAAACGCGAAGGAACGTACCTCACGTACGAGGAGTACCAGGCGGGTGAGCCGTGCCGCGGGTGCGGCGAGCCTCTGCTCGACCGTGCCGGACCTGGGCGAACGAACATGGTGGACGCGGAGTCGATCGCCCTCAAGGAGCAGGACGAGGAACGCTATCGGCAACGACATGGCGCGTGCCGATCACACAGGTGGACGGTGGAAGGCTCCATGACGCTCCATTGCGGGCACTGCTGTCCGCCACCCCCGATGAGCCCTGGGCAGATCGAGCGCGTTCGTCAGATCTTCGCCCCGAGCGGAGGAAGAAAACCCGACCTCAGGGAGCTCGATGACTGGGATCAGACTCTGACGTGTGGCCATGTCGTCAAGGTTCGAGTTCATCAGAGCAACCACCGCCCATCGCTGGCGGTCGCCGACTGCGGCGAGTGCGGCGAACGCCGCGGCATCGTCGAGTCCGTGCGGATCGGCCCGTCCAACGATCCCGAGGGTCATATCAAGCGCGAGCGGTTGAACGCCGATCTTCGAGCCGCTCAAGCAAAGCTTGAACGGCAGCGGAAGGCCGCGGAGAAGACAGAGCAGCTCATAGAGCAGCTCTCCGCCCAGCTCGGAGATGGCCCGTCGGAGTAGACGACACCCAGCAGGGACAAGTTCTGCATTAGTTCAGATATAGTGAGGTCATGGCTACGACGACCGTGAACTACAGCGACTTTCTCAGGAAGCCCACCTCGGTGCTGCCTGCGCTCGGAGACGGTGACGTCATCCTCGAGCGTCGGGGAGATGAGGAGGACCTCTCACTGACCCGCCGCGCTTCCCGGCAGGCCGAGCTCGACGCGCTCCGGTTCGCCGCCCGCTCGCTGCGTCTGCTCGCGCGGGCCAACCGCGCACTCGCGGAGGAAGCCTTTGCCGAAGAACTGCCCTGGCTCACCTGGCTACCCGCCGAGGAGCGCCCCCAGGCCATCACCGAGCTCCTCGAGGACCTGCTCGCCGGAGCCGACACCGGACGGTTCACTCCCTTCGCCGCCAACCTCGTCGCCTGGAAGCACACCGCCGAGGTCCACACTGATCCGTCCCTCGCCAAGCACCTGGCAGGGCCCTTCGAAACCGACGAGTTCACCGAGATCGGACGGCCCGGCGCATGAAGCTGCGCCGAGGAGACGAAGCTCCACGTCCAGATCCGTGGCGGGTCGTCCTCCACAATTCCGACGCGGCGCGAGGATGGCCCGAACTCCTCCGCCACGCACGCACCGGGCTCGACCGCGCCTGGTGCGAGATCACCGCCGACCCGCGATCCATGGCCAACCCCAGCCGCCAGCACCGCCTCAAAGGCGGACTCTCCTCTGTCAAGATCGGCGCAGCCGACCTCGAACAATGGCAGTACGAGATCACCGCCGGCGGACGGCTCTGGTACGCCATCAACGATGAAGAACGCACCCTCTACATCACGAAGGCCTCCATCGGCCACCCTGGCGTGACCGACAAGTCCGGCGGCCGCCGCAAACGCTGACCGCCGGTCGCTCCCCCACGAGTCAAGTCACTTGGGAGCCGATCTGGGAGCGAGCGTACTCCCGTGATCGTCGGTGAGACTCGGCCAGAGAACGCTCGATTGCCTGTTCAGCTGCGAATCCTCCAAACAGGCCAGCTTGATCAAGGTGGTCGGCAAGGTTGTGATCCTGGGTGTCGCCGGTTCAAGCCCGGTCACTCACCCTCGGTCCAGAGGCCCTTTCACTTCGGTGAAGGGGCCTCTGGCGTTTCACCATGCCCGGGGCGCCCCAGGACTTCCGGACAGTGCCCGGCCAGACCCGGGGTGACCGAAGGGAAGCAGCAGTCGGGCGTCCATGACACCGCTTTGCGCGACTGGTCGGCGGCGTGGCGCGGAGAGCCCGGGACGATCGCTCAGCGGGGGGTGATGGCACGGCCGGCCTGGAGGGTCTCGGTGAGGTGGGCGCCGAGGAGGTCGGCGTGTTCGGCGAGGGAGGCCACGGCCGTGGTGTCGGCGGTGTGGGCCAGGAGGTCGAGGTAGGCGGTGTCGTCGTCGAGGCGTTCGGAGGCGCGGATGGAGTCGGCGCGGGCGACGAGGTCGGCGTAGCGTTCGAGGGCCTCGATGCGGCCGGTGACCTCGCGGACCGACTGGTCGAGGGCGGCCAGCTGCGGGTCGAGGACCCGGTCCAGCTCGGGGGTGTCGGCCATCCGGTCGTACTGGTCGAGCTTGGTGCGCAGGGCGGTCTGGCGCTGGAGGAGCTCGGCGATCTGCCACTGCTCGTCCGGCAGGATGACCGCGTTCGCGATCTCGTCGAGCAGGCCGTCCCGGGTGACCTCGGCGTCCAGGACGGCGGTGATGGCCTTCCGGGCGCGTTCCATCAGCGCCTGCGAGGGCTCGTCCAGGTCGGACGCCCGCAGGTAGCGGCGGTGGTGGGCGCGCGCCCCGAGCATCTTGGCCTTCAGCGCCTTGGGGGCCCCGGAGTCCGATGTGGGGTCCAGGTACATCATGACCCCGGCGAGCATGATCACAGCGGCCAGGATGCCGGCCGGGATGGAGGCGATGACCGTCGCGGTGTCCGGGGACATGTCCGGGAGGAGGCCGATCAGGGTGAGGAGCCAGCCGACGAACATGACGGCGGCGGCCACCACGCTCGCGACCATCGCGGCGATGACCGCGGTGAGGAAGAGGTGGAAGATCGCGCTGAAGATCGTCCCGATGAGGGTGCTCCAGAACGGGAACCGCGGGAGCGGAGCGCTGTAGGGGAAGCAGGCGTCGACCCTGATGGTGAGGCGCTTGCGGTACTTCTCCGGGACGTCGGGGGCGAAGACGATGAACTCGCGGGTGGTCACGGGGGCCTTTCGGGAGATCAGGGAGGGGGTGTCCCGTGCGGGCGGGGATCTCGGGGGGGGAGCCTAGCCGGGCCGGGCCGGAGGGGATCAGGGCCGCCCGGTGCGCGGGGACGGCACCGGCGACCGCACCCGCGACCCTGCGGGGGCGGAGTGGGGATGATCATGCTCGGGCAGGTGCGTCAGCAGCGGCCGTCCGGTGCCAGGCACTGTCCTTCACCAGGCGTTCTGCGCGTTAACATGGCACTCGGCCTTAAATGATCTCAGTGGGGATCCTGGGTGTCGCCGGTTCAAGTCCGGTCGCTCGCCTCGGGTCCCGAGGCCCTTTCACTTCGGTGAAGGGCCTCTGGCGTTTCCGCGTGTCCGGGTCCGGGTGAGAGGGAGAGCGCGTGGAGATCGTGGCGTCGCTGCCCGCCGACCTGCCGTTGAGCGAGGTGGGGCGTTATGCCCGGCGCGTCGAGGGGCTGGGGTTCGACGTCATGCACGTTCCCGAGACGATCCATGACGCGTTCACCGTCGCCGCCCTGGCGGTGACGCAGACCTCGCGGCTCGTGGTGCGGACCAGTATGGTCGTCGCGTTTCCGCGCAGTCCCATGCTCACCGCGTACGCGGCCTGGGATCTGGCCAAGCTGTCCGGGGGGCGTTTCCAGCTCGGCATCGCCTCGCAGGTCAAGGGCAACATCGTCGGGCGGTTCTCCACCGAGTGGTCGGAGCCGGTCGCGCGGCTGCGCGACTATGTCGCCTCCCTGCGGGCGATCTTCCGGTCCTTCCAGACCGGCGCGGAACTCGATCATTCGGGGACCCATTACCGGTTCCGCCGGCTTCAGCCGTACTTCAATCCCGGGCCCATCGACCATCCTGACGTGCAGATCTGGACCGGCGGGGTCAACGCCGGGATGTGCGCGCTGGCCGGGGAGGTGTCCGACGGCTTCGTCTGCCATCCCACCAACTCCCATCCGCGGATCCTCGACGGCCGCATCCTGCCCGCCCTCGCCGAAGGGGCGCGCCGGGCGGGGCGGGCCGACGGCGGGCCCCGGATCATCGCCGGGCCGCAGCCGCTGATGGCCGCCACCCGCGCCGGGCTCGAACGCGTCCGTGACGAGCGCCGGCCGCAGCTCGGCTTCCTCTACAGCACCCCGGCCTACCGGCGGCAGCTGGAGGAGTTCGGGCTCGGCGACCTCGGCGCGGCCCTGTCGGACATGGCCCGCCGCTCGGCCTGGGGCGGCCTCGCGGCCCACCTGAGCGACGACGTCATCGACACGCTCCTGCCCCAGGGAACCTACGAGGAGATCCCCTCCATCCTCGAGGCCTGGTACGCCGGGCGCTGCGACGGCGTCGTCCTCGCGCTCCCCGGCGGCACCGCCTGGGTG
>NZ_BAAAHH010000006.1:0-85348 GCF_039525175.1 Actinocorallia libanotica | reverse complement strand
AGCGCGAGGACGACCGCTACCGGGAGCTCGTCGCACGGTGCCGTGCCATCGAGCCCGTCCGGCGGTGACCCCGCCGGCCCGGGTCAGGCCTCCGACAGGACCCGTTCGCGGACGCGCTCGACCATCTCGGCCGGGGCCTTGGCGGGGGAGCCGGTGTCGAAGGGGGGCTGCGGGTCGTACTCGATGAAGAGCTGGAGGGACTCGGCGGTCTCGCGGTCGGTGAGCTCGGCGGCCAGGGCGAGGGCCATGTCGATGCCGGAGGCGACGCCGGCCGCGGTGACGATCTTGCCGGTGAAGACCGTGCGGCGAGGGGTGGGGGTGGCACCGAACAGCGGCAGGGTGTCGGTGACGGCCCAGTGCGAGGTGGCGGGCAGGCCGTCGAGGATGCCGGCGGCGCCCAGCAGCAGGGAGCCGGAGCAGACCGAGGCCGTCCAGCGGGTCGTCGGGTGGACGGCGGCCAGCCAGCCGGTGTAGGCGGCGTCCTGGCCCGCGGCCACGCAGCCGGGGCCGCCGGGGACGACGACCACGTCGCACTCGGTGATGTCGGCGAGCGCGGTCTCGGCGAGCACCGTGAGGGCCCCGGTGTCGGTGGTGACCGGGCCGGGCTCGACGGCCGCGAACACCGTCTCGGCGCCGGGCAGGCGGGAGAGCACCTCGTACGGGCCGATCGCGTCGAGGGCGGTGAAGTTCGGGTAGAGGGGGAGGACGATGCGCATGTGCGGCTCCTTCAGTGCGTGCCGAACCGGCTCCGGTAGGCGCCGGGGGTGACCGAGATCCGGCGCCGGAAGCTCCGGTGCATGGTCTCGGGAGTGCCGAACCCGCAGGTTCGGGCGATCACGTCCACCGGCAGGCCGGTGGACTCCAGCAGTCGGCGGGCGGTCTCGACCCGTACCGACTCGACGTAGGCGCCCGGCGTCGCCCCGACCTCCCGGGCGAACAGCCGGGCGAAGTGCCGGGGGCTCATCGCGGCGCGTTCGGCGAGGGCGGTGACGCTCAGGTCGGCGTCCAGGTGCTCGGGGATCCAGCCCTGCAGCTCGGCCAGCGCGGGGTGCCTCGGCCGCGACGCGCTGAGCTGCGCGCTGAACTGGGCCTGGCCGCCGGGCCGCTGGACGAACACCACCAGCTCGCGGGCGACCCGCAGCGCGGTCTCGGGCCCGCGGTCGCGCTCCACCATGGCCAGGGCCATGTCGATCCCGGACGTCACGCCCGCGCTGGTCCAGACCCGGCCGTCCACGACGAAGATCCGGTCCGCGTGCACGGTCACCCCGGGGAAGTACTCTCCGAGCAGCCCGCAGGCCCGCCAGTGCGTCGTGGCGCCCCTGCCCTCCAGCAGCCCCGCCGCGGCCAGGACGAACGCCCCGCTGCACACCGAGGACAGCCGGCGGGTCCGTTCGGCCGCCGCGCGCACCCACTCCAGCAGCGCCGCGTCCGCCACCGCCTCGCGGGCGCCCTCGCCGCCCACCACGACGAGCGTGTCGATCGGCCCCGCGCACTCCTCCGCCGCGCGGTCGGGCGCGAAGCCGAGCCCGCTGTGCGCCCGCACCACTCCCCCGCCGAGGGCGACGGTCTCGACCTCGTAGCCCCCGGCCAGGCTGAACACCTCCAGCGGCCCCGTCAGGTCGAGGCTCTGGAACCCGGGATAGATCAGGAAGACCACCTTCACACCACCAGGTTCCCGCCGCGCCCCGGGAGGCAGCAAGGACACGGATCTGACGATTCCTGCCATCCGCCCGCGGGGCCCGGCTCGTCCCGGCCGCGAGGCGGGGCGCGTCAGGCGGCGGGGCTCACCTCGAACTCCAGCTCACCGCCGTCGGGGCAGGTGACCCTGACCGAGGCGCCATCCTCGAGGTCGCCGTTCAGCAGCATCCGGGAGAGGCGGTTGTCGAGCTCGCGCTGAACGGTGCGGCGCAGCGGGCGGGCGCCGAACTCGGGCTTGTAGCCCACCTCGGCGAGCCGGTCCTTGGCCGCGTCGTCGACCTCCAGGGTGACGCCCTGGCCGTGCAGGCGGCGGCGGGTCCGCTCCAGGAGCAGGTCGACGATCTGCCGGAGCTGCTCCCGGTCCAGGCGGGTGAAGACGATCGTCTCGTCGATGCGGTTGAGCAGCTCGGGGCGCAGGGTGTGCTGGAGCAGGTCCATCAGCTCCTCGCGCAGCTGCGCGACGTCCCCCTCGGCGTCCAGGATCTGCTGCGCGCCCACGTTGCTGGTCATGATGACGATCGTGTTGGTGAAGTCGACGGTGCGGCCCTGGCCGTCGGTCAGGCGGCCGTCGTCGAGCATCTGCAGCAGGATGTTCATGACGTCCGGGTGCGCCTTCTCGATCTCGTCCATCAGGACGACGGAGTGGGGGCTGCGCCGGACGGCCTCGGTGAGCTGGCCGGCCTCCTCGTAGCCGACGTAGCCGGGAGGGGCGCCGATGAGGCGGCTGACGGTGTGCTTCTCCTGGAACTCGCTCATGTCGATGCGCACCATGTGCCCGGCGAACAGCACGTCGGCCAGGGCGCGGGCCAGCTCGGTCTTGCCGACGCCGGTCGGCCCGAGGAACAGGAAGCTGCCCTGCGGCCGGTCCGGGTCGGCCAGGCCCGCCCTGCCGCGCCGGACGGCCTCCGACACCGCCTCGACGGCCTCGTCCTGGCCGATGACCCGCTCGTGCAGCCGCTCCTCCAGCCGCAGCAGCTGGGCGCGCTCCTCCTCGGTGAGCTGGGAGACGGGGATGCCGGTGCGCCGGGAGACGACCTCGGCGATGTCGACGGTGGTCACCTCGGGCACGTCGTCGCGGCCGTGCCGGGCGTTCTCCAGTTCGGGCCGCAGCTGCTCGATCTCCCTGCGCAGCTGCTCGGCGCGGGAGAAGTCCTCGTTGGACACCGCCTGGTCCTTGTCGCGGTGCAGTGCCTGCAGGCGCTGCTCCAGCTCCCGCGCGTCCTCGTCGGGCGACATGGAGCGCAGCCGCACCCGGGCGGCGGCCTGGTCCATGAGGTCGATCGCCTTGTCGGGCAGGAAACGGTCGGAGACGTAGCGGTCCGACAGCCGCGCGGCGGCGTCCAGCGCCTCGTCGGTAATGCGGACCTGGTGGTGCGCCTCGTACTTGTCGCGCAGCCCGGCCAGGATCTGCACGGTCTCGTCGACGGTGGGCTCGGCGACCATCACCGGCTGGAACCTGCGTTCCAGCGCGCCGTCCTTCTCGATGTGCTTGCGGTACTCGTCGATCGTGGTGGCGGCCACGACGTGCAGCTCGCCGCGGGCCAGCGCGGGCTTGAGCACGTTGGCGGCGTCCATGCCGCCCTCGGCCGCCCCGGCGCCGACCAGGGTGTGCACCTCGTCGATGAAGATCACCAGCTCGTCGGAGTGGGCGCGGATCTCGTCGAGCACCTTCTTGATGCGCTCCTCGAACTCGCCGCGGTACTTGGAACCGGCGACCATCCCGGTGAGGTCCAGCGCGACGACCCGCTTGTCCTTGAGGGTCTCGGGGACGGCGCCGTTGACGACGCGCTGGGCGATGCCCTCCACGACGGCGGTCTTGCCGACGCCGGGCTCGCCGATGAGGCACGGGTTGTTCTTGGTGCGGCGCGAGAGCACCTCGATGCACTGCTCGATCACGTCCTCGCGGCCGACGACCGGGTCGAGGCGGCCCTCCTCGGCCTCGGCCGTCAGGTCGCGGCCGTACTCGTCGAGGGTGGGGGTGTCGCCGGAGCCGCCCCTGGCCTGCTGGGCGCCCGCCCGGCTCGGCCGGTTCACCAGGGCGTCCTGGAGCTCGTTCGCGGTCACGCCCTGGGCGGCCAGCAGCCGCGAGGCCGCCGATCCGGGGTTGGCCGCGAGGGCGATGAGCAGGTGCTCGGGCCCGATGTACCCCGACTCCAGCGCCCGGGAGACGCGCTGGGAGTCCAGCAGCGCCCGTTTGGCCGCGGGGGTGAAGGTGGTGGGCGGCTCGCCGGCCGCGCCTCCTCCGGCGAGGTCGGCGATGCGGGCCAGCAGCGCGTCCGGGTCGGCGCCCGCCGCGAGCAGCAGGCCGCGCGCGGGCTCGGTCTCGGCGGCGGCGTCGGGCAGGTCGGCCACGTCGAGGTCGGCGGCGCCCCGCTCCCCGGCGCGCTCCATCGCCCGGGACAGGAGCTGGCGGCCGCCCTCGCTCAGCAGGCGGCCGAGGTCGACGCGCTGCACTCCCCCGCTCCGCGGCGGCCAGCTCTCGGGTGAGCCGAACATCCGCCCCGTCAGGTACTCGAACCTCTGGAACGGGTCGTCGAACATGGAGCCGAACGGTGTACTGGCCACGTCGCATCCCCCTTGGCGTCTGGCTCCCGGCGCCGGGCCGGGTCTTCTCCTCTGCTAGCCGCTCCCCGTCACCGCCAATCCCAAGGTCGCACCAAACTACGCAAAGCACCCAGTTCGCCGGGTGGTCAGGTGGGCCATCCGGCGAGGTTCTCCGGGTCGGCGAGGGCGGCGACGCCGGGGAGGCGGACGCGCAGGGCCGCGGGGGCGTCCTCGGGGACGGCGGGGCGGCGGGGCGGGACGGGCGCCAGCCGGGCGTAGGGCGCGCCCTGGGCGGGGCGGGTGTCGGCGTCGCCCTTGTTGGGCCACAGGGACATGGCGCGCTCGGCCTGGGCGAGGATGGTCAGGGCCGGGCTGGGGCCGGGGTCGGCGGTGAGGGCGGAGCCGTCCGCGACGTGCAGGCACGGGTGCCCGAAGATCCGCTGGTAGGGGTCGACGACACCGGTCCGGCGGGACGAGCCGATGGTGCAGCCGCCGAAGAAGTGGCCGCTGGGCGGGACGCCGATCAGGTCGAGCAGGGAGCCGGACGGCGGGCCGCCCAGGCGCCGGGCCAGCAGCCGTGCCGCCCGGTGCGCGACGGGGATCCAGTCGGGCCCCTGCTCGCCCGCGGCGGGTCCCGCCACGCGCAGGGCGCTGCCGAAACGCCGGGGGCGCAGGGTGAGCGGGGCCTCCGCGGGCCGCCGGACGAGGGTGGTCAGCCCCCGCTCCGACCAGCGGCGCACGTCCCGCAGGCCCAGCGTCCGCAGGGGGTGGCGCAGGACGTAGCCGAGGAGTTTGAGCGGGCGCGGCAGCCCGCTCCCGTCCAGCAGCGGCACCCGCAGCAGCCCGGTGAGGTTGGAGCCGCGGCCGAACCGGAACGCCTCGATGACCGTGCGGTTCTCCGGGTGCAGCGACGAGGTGACCGCCACGCCCTCGTACAGGGGGCGCCCGGTGGCCTTGGGGCGTGCGGCCCCTGCGTAGACCTCGGTGTAGACGCGGGTGAGCGCGCCGAGCCGGTCGGAGAGCCCGGGCAGGGCGCCGGTGGCCTTCATCCGGTGCAGCAGCCGCTGCGTACCGTACGCGCCCGCGGCGAAGACCACCTGCCCGGCGGTGAACGTCCGCCCGGTGCCCGGCAGCCGGCGCCCCGGTTTGACGACCTGGACGGCGTACCCGCCGTTGTAGCGGGGCCGCACGCGGATCGCCTCGCTGTCGGCGTGGACGACGGCGCCCGCGCGTTCGGCCAGGTGGAGGTAGTTCACGGTGAGCTTGTTCTTCGCCCCGTGCCGGCAGCCGATCACGCACTCGCCGCACTCGATGCAGCCGCGCCGCGGTGGCCCCGCCCCGCCGAAGTAGGGGTCGGGCACCTGGATCCCGGCCGGCTCGTTGAAGAAGACCGCGACGGGCGCGCGCCGGTAGGTCGCCGCCAGGCCGAGGTCCTCGGCCACCTCGTGGAAGAGGATGTCGGCGTCGGTCGTGGAGGGGTTCTCGGTGAGGCCGAGCATCCGCGCCGCCTGGTCGTAGTGGGGGGCGAGCTCGCTCCTCCAGTCGGTGATGTGCGCCCAGCGGGGGTCGGCGTAGAAGTCCTCGGGCGGCGGGTGCAGGAGGTTGGCGCTGACGAGGGAGCCGCCGCCGACGCCCGCGCCGCCCAAAAGCAGGGTGCGGCCGCGCCGGCCGCGCAGCAGGTGGAGGCGCTGGATGCCGCGCAGGCCGAGGACGGGCAGCCACAGGTAGTCGCGCACCCGCCAGGTGGTGCGGGGCAGCTCCCGGTCCCCGCGCCGCGGGCCCGCCTCCAGGACCCCCACCCGGTAGCCCTTCTCGCTGAGCCGCAGGGCCGCGACGGCGCCGCCGAAGCCCGAGCCGATCACCAGCACGTCGTAGTCCATGGCCGGGAACGTACCCGGCGACCTCCCACCACGAATCTGGACATTCTTCGCCTTACCGGTTTCTTTGCGGAAGCAGGGGGGCGGTGCGAGCACGAGGGAACTTTGACTATCTTTGGGGCTTATGCCGGAATATTCGTTCCTCCCCCTCCTGAGCCGCGCCCCCTGGGCCCCCGGGCTGGCCGCCGCCGCCGACCAGCACGCCGCCGCGGTACGGGACATCCTGGAGGCCAGCGGGCTCCCGGTCACCCGGGCCACCCTGCGGGACTACCTCGACGGCTTCCTGGAGGCGCTGGAGGAGGCCGGCTGGCAGCTGGGCCCCCGGCTGGACTGGCACGCCCAGCGCGTGCTCGCCGTCCAGCGGCTGATCGACCGCGCCTGACCCGTGAAAAGGCCCCGCCCGCCGTGACGGCGGGCGGGGCCTTGCGCGGAGCGATCACATGTTCCGGGTGCGCTGCTCGGCCTCCCACGAGCTCTGGGACGTCGCGCCCTCACCGCGCAGGGCGTCCTCCCTGCCCCGGTCGCGGGCGGCTCCGGCACTGACGCCGCCCTTGCGGGCCGTCTCGTCCTCGATACCGCTCAGCCAGCGGTCCCAGCGCTGCTGCATCGGCCGGACCAGGCCGCCGCCGACGCCGATCGCGATCACCGCGCCGACCGTGGCCAGCACCGCGACCAGCACCGGAGTGGTGACGGTGGTGGCGATGCCCACCTGGTTCAGGGCGGCGATCACACCGAGGACGACCACGAAGATCTCCGCGATGACGGCCAGGATCCGCCCGTAGGACAGGTGGCCGATCGCCCCGTCGACGAGGTTCCTGATCGCGTGGCCGATCGCGGCGGCGATCACGACCAGCACGATCGCCACGATCGCCCTGGGGATCCACGCCACGATGGCGCTCAGCAGGTCGCTGATCGGGTTGCGGCCGAACACGCCGAACGCGAGCTGCAGCGTGATCAGCAGGATCGCGTAGTAGACCAGCGCCGCGACCAGGCCGCTGGCGCTGTACTCGCTGCGGTCCATCGCCCGGCCCAGCCAGCCGCGCTCGGTGAGCCGGTTGAAGTGCAGCTTGTCCAGCACCTTGACCACCACGGTCCGCAGCACCTTCGCGATGATCCATCCGATGACCAGCACCACGATGAACACCACGATCTGCGGCACGGTCCGGATCACCGTGTCGAACACGTCCCGCAACGTATTGCCGAAGTTCATGGCCTCTCCCCCGGAAGGTGACTATCTGTGATGTCCTTACCCGGGGGATAGATGTAGAAAGTACTCCTCTGTCAAAGCTCCGGTCTGGGTCGGACATACGGGGCGGCGGGCTCAGGTCCCCGCGCACGGCCCCGTGAGCCGGTGCGCACGGGCCGTCGGCCCCTCGTAGAAGTCCTCCACGACCCGGATCCCGGTGTACTGCCGCCGGTCGGGCACGCTGAACACCGTCTGCCGGAAGGGCCGGCTCATGTTCCCCGCCTCCTCCGGGAGGATGCCCTCGTAGTCGACCTGCGTGAGGTCCGCCGCGGCCTTCAGCAGCGAGGCGCGAGTGAGGCGCCCGGTGTCAGCCGCCTTCTCCAGCGCCGCCTTGAGCCCGTAGGAGTACGTCCAGCCGCTGACATAGGCGTCCGACTCCGCGACGTCGCCGAGCGCGGCGCGCATGGCCGCGTGGCCCGGGGAGTCCGTGGCGTAGGGGCGCCAGGGACCGGCCAGCCAGAAGTGGCCCCGGAAGCCCGGGACGTCGGCCATCGGCTCGATCCAGGACGGGTTGTTGCCGACGAACCTGCCCTTGTACCCCTGCTGGACCGCCGTCCGCACGATCGCCGTGGTGTCGCCGGGCGTCGCGGCGATGACGACCAGGTCGGGCCTGCGCTTCAGGATCTGCGGAACGACCTTCGCGCCCGCGCCCTGATCCATGAGGACGGGGCGGTGAACCAGGCCTCGCCGCTGGGCGGCGATCCGCGTCCCGCCCGCGGAGTCGGCGCCGAACTCGCCCGGGTAGCCGATCGACATCACGCTCTTGACCCTGTACGGCTTCTTCTCCCGCGCGAACCCGTCGACCGCGTAGTCGACGGCGTTCATCGCCTCGACGCAGTAGCTCCCCCCGGCCTCCAGCACGTTCGGGACGAAGTTCCACTGCGACGACCAGCTCAGCGGCGTGGTGATGACCTTCTCCGCCAGCATCGAGGGCAGGATCCGGTTGACGTGCGGGGAGCCGATCATCTGCGCGTAGGCCAGGACGTGGTCCTTGGTCTGCGCGTACAGCTTCTCGTGCGCCGCCTCGTCGTACCCGGTGTCGCGCACGTACCGGGTGACGTCGATGTCGTAGCCGCCGATCCCGCCCTGGGCGTTCACCCGCTTCCAGAACGCCGCCTGCGCCCGGGTCGCCACCGTGGAGATCGCGCTGAACGGGCCGGTGAGGTCGGTGAGCGTGCCGAGGTAGACGCAGCCGTTGTCCGGGTTGACCGCGTCGGGGCAGGGCGCCGCGGTGACGCCCGGCGTCCCCCGCGCGTCCGCGCGCCCGCCCTCGCCCGAACAGCCGGACAGCACCAGCAGCAGTGCCGCCGCGGCCAGACAAGCCCTTCTCACGCCCGCGTCCCCGCCCCGTCCAGCACATGGCCGACCAGCGTGATCAGCGCCTCCTTCGCCGACTCCCGGGAACGGGCGTCGCAGAGCACGATCGGCACCCGCGGGTCGAGGTCCAGCGCCGACCTGATGTCCTCGGGAGAGTGGCGCCTGGCCCCGTCGAAGCAGTTCACCGCGACGATGAACGGCAGGCGCCGCTCCTCGAAGTAGTCGACCGAGGCGAAGGACTCGGCGAGCCTGCGGGTGTCGGCGAGCACCACCGCGCCCAGCGCCCCGTGCGCCAGCTCGTCCCACATGAACCAGAACCTGTCCTGGCCGGGGGTGCCGAACAGGTAGATGCTCAGGCCCTCGCGCATGGTGATGCGGCCGAAGTCCATCGCGACCGTGGTCGTCGTCTTGTCGCGGACGTGCCCGGTGTCGTCCACGCCCTCGCTCTTCTCGGTCATCGCGGCCTCGGTGCGCAGCGGCTTGATCTCGCTGACCGCGCCGACCATCGTCGTCTTGCCGACGCCGAAACCGCCCGCGATCATGATCTTGATCGCGACGGGGTCGTGGCTGCTATAGGGCTGAGAGTCCATCGATCACTTCCTTGAGCAGTCGCGCGTCGGTCAGGCGCGACACCGAGGCCGGCTTCCGCAGGCGGACCAGCCCGTGCTTGAGCAGATCTCCCAGCAGGACGCGGACCACGTCCAGCGGCAGATCAAGGTCGGCGGCCACCTCGGCCACCGAGAGCGGCTCGGCGGTGAGCCGCCGGATCCGCAGGTGTTCGGGGCCGAGGTCCATCCTCCGCTCCGGTTCCTCGCCCGTGGTCTCGACGAGATCGAGCAGGTCGAGCCGCCCACCGTGCTCGTCCCGGGTCCGGCCGCCGGTCAGGGCGTACGGGCGTACGATCGGGCCGGCGTCCTCATCGGCCCATGCGGGCTCGTCCATCAGGCCCGGCCCGACTGCCTCGTCTCAGCGGACAGGTGCTGTCCGACCCGGCTGACCAGCAGCGCCATCTCGTAGGCGATCACGCCCACGTCCGCGCCCTCCTCGGCGAGCAGCGCCAGGCAGGCGCCGTGGCCCGCCGCCGTGACGAACAGGAAGCCCCGCTCCATCTCCACGATGGTCTGCCGCACCCCGCCCGCCTGGAAGTGCTCGGCGGTGCCCCGCGCCAGGCTCTGGAACCCCGAGGCGACCGCCGACAGGTGCTCGGCCTCCTCCCGCTCCAGCCCCCGGGACGCGGCGATCCGCAGTCCGTCCGAGGAGAGCAGCACGATGTGCCGCGCCTCCACCACCCGCTCGAGCATCGCGTCGAGCAGCCAGCTGAGTTCTCCCTTGACCTGCGTGGAGAGGTCACTGGTCATGGTCATCCCGTCCTTCTTCTCGCGCCTGCGAAGCGATCTCGTCACGTCCGCGCTGCCAGCCCCGCTGCATCGCGGACATGAGGTCGCGCGCCTGTTCCGGTGGGCGGGCCGCCGGGGCGGGGGGGGGGGGGGGCGGGCCCGCCCCCCCCCCCCGGCGGGGGGGGGGCCGCGGGCCGGGCGCCCGCCGGGTCCGTCCCGCCCTGCTCCCGCAGCTGGGGCGCCAGGTTGCTCTGGCGCACCCGGCGCGGCAGCTCGCCCTCCCCGGCCGCGGGGACCGCGACCGGCTGCTCCCTGCGCGGCCTGGACCGCGGCTCCGGCTTCGGCTCGGGCGCCGCGGGCTCCTCCTGCGCCTCCACCAGCACACCCGGCGGCAGCACCACGATCGCCGTGGTCCCGCCGTAGGGGGAGGGACGGAGCCGCACGGCGATGTCGTGCCGCCGGGCCAGCCGCGCCACCACGAACAGGCCGAGGCGGGCGCTGTCGAACAGGTCGAAGTCCGGCGCCTCGGCCAGGGTCTGGTTGAGGCTCTCGCGCTTGTCCTCGTCCAGGCCCAGGCCCCGGTCCTCCACCTCCAGCGCCAGGCCGTGCGCGACGGCCTGCGCGGTGATCTGCACCTGCATCTCCGGCGGGGAGTACATGGCGGCGTTCTCGATCAGCTCGGCCAGCAGGTGCACCACGTCGGCGGTGGCGGTGCCGGCCACGGCCAGGTCCTCGGGGATCGGCGGCACCTTGACCCGCTGGTAGTCCTCGATCTCCGCGACGGCGGCCCGCACCACGTCCACGACCGGGACGGGGCGGCGCCAGGTGCGCCCCGCGGGCCGCCCGGCGAGGATCACCAGCCCCTCGGCGTGGCGGCGCATGCGGGTGACCAGGTGGTCGATCTCGAACAGGTCGGTGAGGTCCTCGGGCGTCTTGGCCTTGCGCTCCATGGCGTCCAGCAGGCGCAGGAGCCGCTGCAGCAGCACCTGGTTGCGCCGGGCGAGGTTGACGAAGACCTCGCCGAGGCCGCGCCGCGCGGCGACCTCGCTGACGGTCGCGGCGACCACGGCCCGCCGGGACCGGGCGAAGGCCTCGTGCACCTGGGCGATCTCGGTGATGGTGAAGTCGCGCAGCGGCATGCCCTCGTCCGGGTCGATCTCCACGCCCTGGTGCACCAGCTCGGAGATCGACGGCAGCCGCTCCTCGGTGAAGCCCTCCAGGGCGCGGACCATCCTGCGGTTCTCCCGGATCAGCCGCCGGCCCGTGCGGACGCCGAACACGATCGAGACGACCACCGCGACGAGGCCGAGGCCGCCGGAGAGCGCCATCCGCAGCAGGACGCCCTTGGCGTAGTCCACGGCCCGCCCCGAGAGCGCCTCGCGGGTGTCGGCGTGGAAGCGCACCAGGTCGTTCAGCCAGCGCTCGCTGGCGGTGTGCCACTCCCCCGCGTCGACGGCGGGCGCGGCGGCGGTGCCCGGATCGGCCATCAGCCTGTCCTCCAGCTCCTGGAAGGCCAGGTAGTGCTCGGAGCGCTGGAGCCGTTCGAAGTAGCGGCGGTCCTCGGCGCCCAGGCCCTTGAGGATCTCGGCGTACCGGACGCGGTGGGCGCCGACGGTCTGCACGAACTCGGTGTACTCGGCGCGGGTGGGGGCCCCGGCGGTGAGCGCGCCGGCCAGCAGCGCGTCCTCGTAGGAGATCATCTCGTGCGCGTGGGCGAGGGAGACGTGGACGCGGATCTCGCGGTTGAGGGCGGCGTCGCCGGTGTCGGCGGAGTCGTAGACCATGTTCCCGGCGACGACCAGCGCCGAGTACCGCTTCAGGACGGTCTCCCGGTCGGTCGCCTGCCGGTCGATCTCGGCGCGCAGGGCGTCCAGGCCGTCCAGCTCCTGGATGAGGGCGTTGATCCGCAGGTCCAGCAGCTCGCTGGAGACGGAGTCGAGCTCCGAGCTGCGGTAGGCGCTCAGGAGCCGCCCGCGTGCGGCGTCGGTGCGCGCGCGCTGCGCCTTGAGGCCGACCATGCCGACGACGGGGCTGTCGGCGAGCAGCGCCATGGACATGCGCCGCTCGTGCTGCAGGCCGGCGGTGAGCGCCTCGACGGGCTCCACGACATGGGTCAGGAAGGTGTTCGACCGGACGAGCCGCAGGGTGTCCGTCCACGCCGCGGAGACGGCGAATCCCCAGAGTACGACGAGCGTCACCAGGGGTACCGTCAACAGCGAGACGATCAACCGCCGGATGGACCGCGTCGGGCGCCGCTGTTCACCACCCACCACACCTATCCCCCAATGTGACCCACTTCACAAAGATAGCGATCATATCGTGCGGTTTCACCAAACATAAGGAGGCTTCGGAAACAGATTGGCAACCATCCCGACACATGACCTTCAGTGACAATACAGCTACATAACACCTAAGGGGATGAACCATGCGTTTGCGTATCTTCACCGAACCCCAGGAGGGCGCGACCTACGAGCAGTTGCTCGCGGTGGCGCGGCGGGCTGAAGAGTGTGGTTTCGATGCTTTTTTCCGTTCTGACCACTATCAGGTCATCGGCGGGGGCGACGGCCTGCCCGGACCGACGGACGCCTGGCTGACCCTGGCGGCGCTGGCCCGCGAGACCTCCACGATCCGGCTGGGGACCATGGTCACCAGCGCCACCTTCCGGCTGCCCGGGCCGCTGGCCATCAGCGTCGCCCAGGTCGACCAGATGAGCGGCGGCCGGGTGGAGCTGGGCCTGGGCGCCGGCTGGTTCGAACGCGAGCACGCCTCCTACGGCATCCCGTTCCCCTCCACCGCCGAACGCTTCGCCCGGCTCGCGGAGCAGCTCGAGATCATCACGGGGCTGTGGCGCGCCCCGGGGCCGTACTCCTTCTCCGGCGAGCACTACACGCTGACGGATTCACCCGCGCTGCCCAAGCCCGTCCAGGACGGGGGGCCGCCGATCATCATCGGCGGGGTCGGCCGCAAGAAGACGCCGGCCCTGGCCGCCCGGTACGCCGCCGAGTACAACGTGCCGTTCCACTCGATCGCCGAGACCGCCGAGGCGTACGAGCGGGTGCGCGCGGTGGCGCCGCGCGGGCTCGTCTACTCCGCGGCGCAGGTGCTGTGCTGCGGGCGCACCGAGGCGGAGATCGCGCGCCGGGCCGAGGCGATCCGCCGCGCGCCCGAGGAGCTGCGGACCAACGGGCTGGCGGGGACGCCTTCCGAATTGGTGGACAAAATCGGCAGGTTCGCCGAGGTCGGCACCGGAAGGCTGTATTTGCAGGTCCTCGATCCGTCGGATCTGGACCACCTGGATCTGGTCGCCTCCGAAGTCCTTTCCCAACTGTGAGGAATTGCCGCACAGCACAGTGACAGAAGGCTATACCGACGGTTAGTATCCCGGCTTATCCGAACGGGCAAAGCCTTAGACATCGGGAGAAACCGGTATGGCCACGGGCACGACCACGGACGGACGCGAACCGCTCAGGGTCCTGGTGACGCACGCCGACCACGCGGCGCGCGCGGCCATGGTCGTGCGGCTGAACGCCGGCGGCGAGGCGGCCGTCGTCGGCGACACCCCCGGCGACCCGCTTCCGCTCGTCCTGCAGCTGCGGCCCGACGTCGTCATCCTGGACGACCCGGCCTTCGCCCCGGCGCTGAACCAGCGCTGCCGGGTGCTGGTGCTGGGCGCCGACCTCGCCGCGGACTTCGACCACCTGGACTTCGTGCGGGCGGTGCGGGCGGCGGCCCGGGCCGGGCTCGGGCTGTCCGCCCGCGAGGCCGAGGTGATGGACCTCATCGCGGCCGGGCGCTCCAACGGCGAGATCGCCCGCGAGCTCTACCTCAGCGAGAAGACCGTGAAGAACCACGTGAACCGGATCTACGCCAAGCTGGGGGTGCCCAACCGGGCGACGGCCATCTCGCTGTGGCGCGGGGTGCTGAGCGAGCGGCTCACCGGCCGGCCCGCCCCGTGGTGAGCATATTGTCACCCTGAGTCACCACTCCGATGCCGAGTGTGTCGGAACCTTCCCGGGAATGCTTATCAGCGAACAATTACTCTTTCCGGTGAAGGAGGTCGATCGTCCATGTATTGGACGTGATTGACGCGTTCGCTGTGTTCGGGGCCACGTACCCCGAGGCCGGGGCACCTTCTCCACTCCGCATAAAGTGTTGGATCGTGCCAAACGCCCCACAAATGCCCGCCGTCCGCCCGTCCGAGCGCGACCGCACCCCGCGGCTCGCCTGGATCCTGTGGGCGGTGGGCATTTGCGCCTACATCACCGCCGTGCTGCACCGCACGTCCTTCGGCGTCGCGGGCATCGAGGCCGCCGGGCGCTTCGACACCACCGCGAGCGTCCTGTCCACGTTCACCGTCCTGCAGGTGCTCGTCTACGCCTCCTGCCAGGTCCCCGTGGGGCTGCTGCTCGACCGGTTCGGGCCCCGCGCGATGATCACGGCCGGGGCGCTGCTCATGGCGGCCGGGCAGCTCCTCCTCGCCTTCGCCACCGACGTCGGCACCGCCATCGCCGCCCGCGTCCTCGTCGGCGCCGGCGACGCCGCCACGTTCATCAGCGTCCTCAGCCTCGCCTCCGGCTGGTTCCCCCTCCGGCAGATCCCGCTCGTCACCCAGCTCACCGGGCTCCTCGGCCAGGCCGGCCAGGTCCTCAGCGCCGTGCCCCTCGTCGCCCTCCTGCACGGCCCCGGCTGGAGCGCCGCCTACGGCTCCGCCGCCGCCCTCGGCGCCCTCGTCGCCGTGCTCAGCCTCGCCGTCCTGCGCGACCCGCCCCGCGCCGCCGCCGTCCCCACCCTCGCCCAGACCCGGACCAACCTCGCCGCCGCCTGGCGCAACCCCGGCACCCGCCTCGGCTTCTGGACGCACTTCACCACCCAGTTCGCCGCCAACACCTTCGCGCTGATGTGGGGCTACCCCTACCTCGTCTCCGCCCAGGGCCTCTCCCCCGGCGCCGCCGGCACCCTCCTCATCGTCTTCGTCCTCGCCAACGTCGCCTCCGGCCCCGTCATCGGCCGCTGGCTCGGCACCCACCCCACCCACCACCTCCGCGTGACCGCCGGCATCATCTGGACGATCATCGCCGCCTGGACCGCCGTCCTGGCCCTCCCCGGCCACGCCCCCCTGTGGCTCCTGACCCTCCTGGTCACCGTCACCGCCGTCGGCGGCCCCGCCAGCATGGCCGCCTTCGACCACGCCCGCGCCCACAACCCGCCCGCCCGCCTCGGCACCGCCACCGGCATCGTCAACGCCGGCGGCTTCACCGCCGCCCTCATCACCATCCTCGCCATGGGCGTCATCCTCGACCTCGCCGCCCCCGCCGCCTCCGCCTTCACCCCCGAGGCCTTCCGCCTCGCCTGGCTCGCCCAGTACCCCCTGTGGCTCCTCGGCCTCTGGCAGATGCACCGCACCCACCGCACCGTCCGCCGATTCGCGCAAGTCCCCCGGCCCCGGTAATGTTCTCCACGTCGAAAGACACCGGCGCCGCTAGCTCAGTTGGTTAGAGCAGCTGACTCTTAATCAGCGGGTCCGGGGTTCGAGTCCCTGGCGGCGCACCACCTCTTCAGCGCAGCTCCATCGGAGCTGCGCTGAAGGCGTTTCCGGGGGTTTTCCGCTCCGCAGCCCCTCCCTCACCCGTGGCCCCTCGCTCCCCCGACCTTCCAGAACGTCCGAGGCCCACCCGTCCAAGGACGGAGCGAAGGACTCGTCCATAGATGGAGACGTCCATCCGGGACGAAAGGCCGTCTCCGACGGAAGAGGAGGGGGACCGGCGATGAGCGGTTACTCACGGTGGAACGACATCCGGGCCGGACACGTCGAGCGGGCGGGCGGGGAAGCCGCCGTGGCCGAAGGCAGAAGAGAGCTGCCCGTCAGCGACCGGTCCACCGGCACCGCCGCACGACAACGCACCACCCCACCATGCGAACGAACGCATGCCCAGGCTCTTGGCGGCTTCCATGCCGGGATCGTCATGGCGGTACGGACCTCATACGCTCACGGCCATGACCGTCACAAGTGCCACTGACAGCCTTGCCCGCTTCGGCCTGCGGCCTGAAGACGCGTTGCTCGACGAGGTCCGTGAGGTACTGAGGACCCAGACCCGCCTGGAGGAGGAAGACCACGACGACAGCGACATCGACTTGATGCGGCTCAGCTGCGTGCAGCTCTTCAACGCCGGGGTGCTGGAAGACGTGCTGCTGATCTGGGACGCGAAGACATCGAGTTTCGATGCCGGCTGTTCGATCGACGTCCAGCTTCTTTGTGGAGCCGGTCTGCCCGAGACGAAGGCGTTCCTCCAGCAGCTGCCGCCCGGCTCGGAAGCGGATGGCGCGCTGGAGTGGCTGCTGGAATGCGAAGCGGCAGGTGATTTCGAAAATTTCTCGGCGGAACGCTGGTCGGCCTCGTACGGCTCCTCCTATGCGTGCACCGAGGCATGACAAGAGGCACCACCTGAATCGGGCGGGGTCCGGTCGGCCCCCCTCGGCCTCGGGATCCTTGCCTGTCAGCGGCCTGACCCCTCGGAGGGGGTGCCGCGAAGTTCCGTGCGCGGCGAATCTGGTCGGCTCTGCCGGGGAGCGGTGGTTCCCCGCGTCGATCGAATGCCCTTGCCGTCGATTATGGACGCACTATTCCAATGAAAAGGGCGTCTGTAATTTCGAGGAAACTCTCCCGAGACACCGGCCTGCGGGTCGGGGCCGGGGTTTCGGTGAACCCTGGGGAACGGTGTGGAAGAGAGTCAGATCTTGTGTTGAATGATGGGTGATCGCGCTGTTAGTTTTCGGCCGGTGGGAGACATGGACGCACGGGTATCGGCAATTCGTGACTTCGCCTCGGTCCTGCGGGATGTGCGCAGCTCAAGCGGCAATCCGCCGTTCCGCGAGATGTCCGGGCGGTCCGGGGCCATCTCCCACACGACCCTGTACGAGGCCGCGAAGGGGAACCGGCTTCCGAGCTGGGAGACCACCGTCGAGTTCGTCAAGGCGTGCGGCGGCGATCCCGCCGACTACCGTGAACGGTGGGAGCAGGCGAACCGGGCGGTCAGGGGGGCGAGCGCCGAAGGCGACGCCGGACCCGCCTCGCAGAGCGGTGAGAACGACTCCTCCGCGCGGCCGCCGTCCGACGCCTCCGCCGAGGAGGCCCGGCCGGGGCCGGGCAAGGCGCCGGAGCGGGGACGGGCCTGGCTGTCCGCCCCCGTGAAGGCCGCGCTCGCGACGACGGCCGTCGGTGTCGGGATCGCGGGTGTCATCGCCGTCTCCGGCGATCGCGGCTCCGGGGCCGGCCAGCAGGGCGTGAATCCGCTGCGCAGCACGGCGGAGCCGGTTCCGGGCCCGGCCGACTGCCCGGTCCTCACGCCCAACCCGCCGACGGCGCCCCCGGCGCACCCCGGCGACCTGGCGGTGTTCGTGGCGGACGTCACGCTGATCGACTGCGCCCGCGTCGCCCCCGGCGTGACCGTGACGAAGGTCTGGCGGCTCCAGAACGCGGGGACGGTGCCGTGGAACGGGTACAGCCTGCGCCGCCTCGACTCGCCGCAGCAGGTCGGCCGGTGCCAGACCATCACCGATGTGCCGATCGACGACACGCCGCCCGGCGAGATGGTCGACATCCGGGTCGACGTCACCACGCAGAAGACCCCGGGCCTGTGCTACGTGCTCTTCAAGATGGTCGACGCCGGGGGAAGGATCGCGTTCCCCGCCACCCGGCCCGCCAACTTCCAGATCATCGTCGACCCTCGGGCCCCCGCCGCGCGGGACGCGGCGGGGGCCTCCTAGCGGGGCGCGGTCAGGCGATGCTGTAGCCCTGGCTGCGCCAGAACGAGTACGGGTTCGGGTTGTTCAGGACCGGGTCGCCGACGCTCACGGACGCGGCGGTCTGGCGTCCGTAGCGCATCTCGACGTGGGTGTGCGCGCCACCGCTGGAACTGACCCCGCGCCATCCCTCGTCGGCGATGGTCTGGCCCTTGCTGATCGACTGGCCGACCGACAGCGACCGCGGCGCGGTGTGCAGGTAGATGACCGTCTTGTCCAGCGACGCGTTGTAGACGGCGATGGTGGACAACCCGCCGCTGCCGTTCGCGCCGTAGGTGATGCGCGTGACGGTGCCGCTGATCAGGGCGTGGACGTCCGAGCCGACGCTGCGGGCGAAGTCGATGCCCTCGTGCCGGCCGGGGGTGCTGGTGTAGCCGTCGAACGGGCAGCTGATCCCGCCGCCGCTCGCCTTGTAGAGCCCGTAGGACAGGCTGGTGGTGGCCGTGCCGCCGAACTGGTGCGAGGCGTTGTTGTTCTTCAGGGTGGCGTTCAGGTTGCCCTTGGCCCCGGGGGCGAAGGACTGGGAGGCGCCGGCGTAGTTGCTGTTGTAGTAGACCACGACGGTCTGGTCGCTGCGGTTCCAGACCGAGGCGGCTTCGTTCTTGATGCACAGGCCCTGGCCGGCGCCGGCGCCCTTGAACTCGTAGCAGTCGGGCTGCGTGGTGCCGTAGTTGCCGAGGGAGCTGGTGAAGTCCGAGACCGAGCCCGCGTTGTCGCTGTTGTAGTAGTAGCAGAACTCGCCGTCCTCGCAGACGCCGTTGCGGGCGGCCGCCGAGGCGGGCGTGGCGGTGGCGACGAGCGCGCCGCCGATCGCCAGCATCGCGGTGGTCATGGACAGGAACTTGCCGAGAGCCTTCATGGGTTCCTCCGGATCGTCAGGGGGTGAGGCGATGTGCGGTGGTAGGGAGCGGGCGGGGTCGGGGGTCAGAGGCGCTGGTACTCCTCCCAGGTCCGGATCTCCACCTTCGGGCCGTCGTCCGGGCCGCGGTTCGCGAGTCCGTTCAGGCCGAGGTAGTAGTCGCCGGCCTGGTGCTGGGCCTGGCCGGACAGGTCGGTGTCGCTGATGGCGACGGCGTGGATGTGCCACGGCCAGTCGCCCTGCGCGGGGCTGCGCAGCCATGCGGCGAAACCGACACGGCGCAGCGCCGTGACGGCCGCGGTCCGGACGGCGGTCGTCATCCCCCCCACGGAGATGTCGACGGCGCCGCCTCCGTCATGGGTGCCCGCCGAGGTGGGGTCGCCGCCGGGGTTGTAGGAGCCCTGTTCGAGCACGAGGTCGCGGCCGAGCAGCCGCTCCGCCTCGACCAGCATGTTCTTGGTGCGGGTGTTGACGACGAAGCCGTCGAGGGACACCCGGGCGCCCGGCTGGATGATCGCGGTGACCGTGAAGCGGTTGTTCCCCAGCTGGGTGAGCGAGCTCCTGCCGGGGAAGCCGTTGGCGTCCAGGCCGGTGTAGCCGAGCGACTGCTGGTACCGCGCGTAGGCGGCGATCGTCGAGGTGCCGAAGTAGCCGTCGACCCATTGCGCGTCGAGGAGGCCGCGGTCGCGAAGCGCCTGCTCGACGAGGAGCACGCTGGACTTGGCACCCGGCGTCAGCGTGTTGTCGGCCCGCCGCGGGTCGATCTGGGCCGCCTTGACGGTGGCTTCCATGTTGACGGCGGGCAGGGCCGCCGCGGACGCCGAGGGCGCTCCGAGGAGCGGTCCGAGCAGGGCGGCCACCGCGAGGGCGGCGTAGGTGGGCAGCTTCATGGTTCTCCTGATCGCGGCGCTTCGAGGGGCGGGGGACGGTGCCCGAGGATCGGATCAACTGTCGGAAAAAGCCGCCGATATTCACAAGGCGTCGCTGTTGTCAGCCTGTTCGACAACCGAAGGCACTCCTGTAAAGAACCCGTGACCTGTGCCGATGACGCACTGCGCGGCGGCGGTCTGCACGCACCTGCACTCACCGGAGGCGGGCGAACATTTTCGATCTTGAAAGCCGTTGAGCCGGAATGGCAGGATCCCGTTATGGAGTTCCGCGTACTGGGCCCTCTCGAGATCGCGCACGAGGGGCGCTCGGTCGCCCCCACCGCCGCGAAGGACCGGGCTTTTCTCGGCGAACTGCTCGCCCATCCGGGCCGGCCGGTCTCCACCGGGCACCTGGCGGACCGGCTCTGGCCGGAACGTCCGCCGTCCGACCCGGTCAACGCGGTGCAGGTGCGGGCCTCCCGGTTGCGGACGCTGCTCCGGTCACTCTCCGACGCGGACACCGCCAGAGAGGTACTGCGCACCCGCGCGGGCGGATACGAACTCGACCTGGACCACGCGACCAGCGATCTCGTGAGCTTCGAGGCGGCCGCGTCCGGCGACCCGACGCGGGAGGAACTGTACGGCGGGCTGGCGTTGTGGCGGGGGGCTCCGTTCGACGGCATACCCCGGTCTCCGTGCATGGAGACGCAGGCGGCGCGGGTCGAGGAGCTGCGGCTGTCGGTGCTCGAGGCCTACGCCGACCGCTGCCTCGAAGAGCACGACGCGCCTGCCGCGCTGGTCGCCGACCTCGCCGAGCAGGCCGCCCGCAACCCGCTGCGCGAGCCGCTGCACCAGCGGCTGATCAGTGTCCTGCACCGGTCCGGCAGGTCAGCGGAGGCACTGACCTGCTACGAGCGGCTCCGCGTCACTCTCGCCGACGAGCTGGGGACCGATCCGCAGCCCGAACTCCGCCGCCTGCACCAGGAGATCCTGGCGGAGCCCGCGCGGGAGGAGGTCCGGCTTCCGGCGGGCGGAACGCCGACCGCGCCCGCCGCTCCCGAGGCGCCCGCGGCTCCCGAGGCTCCGAGGCGGCGCTTCGGCCGGCTCGACGCCGCGGCCCTGGCCTGCCTGGCGGTGTTCCTTCTCGGCCTCGGCTGGATCTCCGCCCGCGGACCGGAGGAACCCGCCCACGCGGCCCGGCCCGTTCCCGGGGACGAGGCGCGGTTCGACGCGGACGTCACCATTCCCGACGGCACCTCGGTCCGGGTCGGCGAGCGGTTCGTGAAGACGTGGCGCCTCACCAACACGGGCACGGTTCCGTGGCGCGGCCGCTTCCTCGCCCGGCAGCCCTCCACCGCGGGAACCGGCCGGTGCCCGTCCGCAGCCGGCGTTCGCGTCCCCGATACCGAGCCCGGCCGGACGGTCGAGGTGAGCGTGGAGGTGACGGCGTCCGGCACTCCGGGCCGCTGCACGGTCGGCTGGAAGATGGTCGACGCGAACGGCGAGCCCTACCTGCCGCACCAGACCGGCGTCTCCTTCGACGTGCACGTCGTCCCCTGAATCCGGTCTGTTGTCAGGCTGTTGTCAGGCCCCTTGTTCAGCGGGAATGCAGCCTCCATCGCCACGCTTTGCGTCATCTGCCCCGTCGACCGGAAAGATGACGATGACCTCCCTCCTCGTGAAGACCGCCATGGCCGGAGCCTTCGCCCTGCCGATGATCGTCGGCCTGGGCGCGCCGGCGTATGCCGAGACGAACCCCTACTGCAGCAGCGGCGTCACCCAGATCGGCACGACGGCCTACATCAACTCCGGCGGCCAGACGTTCGCGTCGGTGAAGCAGTTCAAGGGCTGCAACAAGAACTGGGCCTACCTGTACGTCTGGCAGGGGTGGCGCGACACCCACAGCTCATGGAACGCCTGCGCCTCGGTCACCACGCGCTCGGGCACCACCACCACCATCGAGGACGTGCGCTGCAACAGCGGCCGGTTCAGCGAGCTCTGGTCGTCCGGCGCCAGCACCCTGTCGGTGTGCACCCGGGCGCTGGGCTGGATCGGCTACGGCCCGTGGCCCGTCAACGGCGACCCCAAGGCGTCGACCAGCGAGCGCTGCTGACCGGAGGAGGACATCATGCGCAACGTACTCGGCCTGCTCTCGGCCTCCCTGCTGCTCTCGGTGGTTCTCCAGCCGTCCGCGGCCTCGGCGCACACCCGGACCGAGGCCGTCACGTACGGCTGCGGCTCCGGATACTCCATCGTCACCGACGGCGTCCGCAACGTCGTGACGTCCGGCGGCACCAAGTGGGGCGAGGTGCTCCTGACCTACAACGCCGGCAACGGCTACAACTGCGTGGTCACCAACAAGACGGCCGGTTCGCACGGCACGCCTTCGGAGATCTGCGCCTTCATCGAGGTCCAGGGCGCCGGAGGCACCCACTCCTGCGACCCGGACGCCTCCCACTGGGAGTCCGTGAAGGTCAAGGCCGCGGGCAAGTGCGTCGCCTACCTCGGCGTGATCCTCGCCCCCAACTCGACCCAGCAGGCCACCGGCGGAAGAAGCGAGTTCAAGAACTGCGGCTGACACGACCCGAAAGGCACCCGGCCGTCGAACCCCAACGGCCGGGCACCACCTGGGTCATAGCCGCTGTAGTCGGCGGAGTCGCCGCCGTTCCGGCGCTCGGTCAGTTCTTGAAGACATGCCCGAGGTATTGGTAGTCGTGGCCGTCCATGGAGCCGCGGCTGGAGCGGCGGTCAAGGATCTTCTTCCTGCCGGTGTGGACGCGGGCGCGGAACTTACGGTTGTTGAACGCGACGAGTTCGACGGTCAGCTGCCAGCCCGCAGGCACCCGGACGCGTGCGGTGTGCTCGGCGGTGGTGTGTCTGGTCGTGTGGCTCCTGCACTCGGTGATATCAGTGCGTTTGCACACAGTGATGCCCCAGTACAGCCGCATCTTCTTGCCGCTGATCGAAGCCGCGGCGACCTTGTAGGTCTTCGTTCCGGCCGCCGCGGCCGGCGTGGGCGCCGTGAGGGGCAGGGCCAGGCAGAGGAGGACGGCCGCCAGTCGGGTGAGGGCTTTTCTCTTCACATCGCCTCCGGTCGGTCTTCGAGGGGTCAGGGGCGGTTCTTGGGCTCCCAGAGGAGGAGGGTGTCGATCCAGACGTTCGGCAGGACGGTCATCTGGGCGGGTGGGATGCGGGTTTCGCCGTAGGCCCGAAGAATGCTGAGCGTATGGTCGAGGCAGTTGTTGCCGAGCACCCAGTAGCCGGCGCGGATGTTGAACTGGGCCTGCGCCTTCGCGACGGGGAACGTGCCGACGCTTCCGTTGATGCAGCGGTATCCGTCGTAGTTGCGATCGTGCCTCTTGAAGCCTTTACGGACCTCGGCCTCGCTGGTCGTGGTCCGGTACCAGGAACCGTTGTCGTGGCCGGGCGGGATGAAGCCGGAGCCGCCCACGCTGTCGGTCGAGCCGTACAGCCAGTCGCCTGAGCCCGGATCCCGAACCGCCCAGCCCACGTGGCCGAGTCTGCTCGCCCCCACGGACGCGACGAAGACGCAGGCCCGCGCGCCGGTGCCGACGGTTTCGGGGGCGGGAGGCGGGGCTGCGGGCGGCGGCGGGGTTTCCACGGGTGCGGAGTCCGGTGCGTTGCGGCTGCCGCATTCGGGGACCTGGCCGGTGACGTCGGCGCCCGTGTCGAGCCAGACGTCCGCGATGTAGCCGATCTCGGCCCCTGTGTCGAGGTCGGCGACCTTGTCCCAGAGCTTGTTGGTGCCGCCCCACCCGGTGTGGCTGCCGGCCCCCGCCGTCCAGCAGAGCGTGCGGAACCGCTTGTTCAGCGGCGCCGTACCGATGATCTCGCCCTCGGGCGCGCGGCGGATGTTGACCGACGGGTCGCCGGCGGCCCGGCCGATGACCCCGTCGGCGGCGCGCGCCGATGCGGGAGGGGAGAGCGCGAACGCCGTCCCTGCGAGCATTCCGGCCGCAGCGGCGGCCGCCACAGTCTTGCGCTTCGTCATACCGGTGATCGTGGCAACCGGTCCCCCCGTTCGGACATACCCGGTTTCGGGGAGTGACGCGCAGCGGTGCCGCCCTGCACGATCGAGGTCCGTTGCCGTCCACGCCGCCGGGGGTTCCTGATGCGCCGCCCAGTTCTGACGTTCGCCACCGCGTTCCTGGTCTCCGCCTGCCTCGCCGGAGCCGTTCCCGCCGAGGCGGGCGGGAATGGGAAGGCCAGGCCTTTTCGCGCCGAGAACCGCTTCAAGGCGGTTTCCGTCTCAGGCAAGTACGTCCGCGGTGGCAAGTCGGTGGTCGTCACGGCGGGCAAGCTGATCGACAAGAAGAAGGACGGTTACGCCGCCGGTGTCTTCTTCAAGTTCACCCGGAAGGGCCGCAAGGCCGACGTCCAGGCCGGCTTCATCCGTCCGAAGTCCAGGCCGGGCCTCGCTGACGGCCCCGCGTCCCTCAACCTGGCCGGCATCACTTCACGGAACACAGGCCACATGTACGTCCGCGAGTGCCGTATGGCCGTCAAGGCGACGAAGCCCTCCTGCGGCCCGTGGACCAGGATCTATTAGGACTCGCGCTCGTACCAGAGCGCGATGTCGGTCTTGGTGCGCAGGCCGAGCCGGTCGCGGATGTCTTTCAGCATGCTGTTGACCGTCTCGGGCGAGATGTTCATCCGCCGGGCGCAGAGCTTGTCGGCCAGTCCCTGGGCGCGCAGGCCGAGCAGCTCCCACTGGCGCTCGGTGAGACCGCCGGGGATCTCCGGGCGCTCCCGGTGGAGGACCCCCGCGAGCTCGTCGCTCAGGTGGAACTCGCCGGACACCACCGCCCGGACGGCTTCGACGAACCGGTCCGGGTCGTAGTCCTTGAGCACGTAGCCGCGCGCGCCGGCCTTGATCGCCGACAGCACGTCCCGGTCGCGCGGCGACCCCGAGGCCACGAGGACCTCGGTCACGGCGGACAGCCGTGCGACCGCGTCGATGTGGACCCGCTTGCCGTAGTACAGGTCGAGCAGGACCAGGTCGGCGACGTGGTCGAACTGCTCCGGATGGGCGAGGACCGCCTTGACCGTGATGTCGTCGCAGCCGTCGAACACGTCCCGCAGCCATCCCTGGACGATCTTCTCGTCCTCGATGATCACGATGTCGGTCATCTGCTGCTCACGGTGAGCGTCACGACCGCGCCTTCACGGTTCTCGATACGGACGCCGCCGCCCAGCGCCTCGATCCGGCCCCGCACGGATTCGGTCAACCCGAAGCCGTCCTTCCCCGGGGTGTAGCCGATCCCGTCATCCGACACTCGCACGGTGAGCACTCCGTCCTCGTCGTGCACGCGGACCGTCGCGGTCGTCGCGTCCGCGTGTTTGATCACATTCTGAAGCAGTTCGCCGACCGCACCGGCCACCGCCGTGGCCGTCCGCTCCGGGAGCGGGCCGAGCTGACCCACGTCCACCACGATCCGCACCCCCTGGTTCCGGTTGGCGGCGGCCGCCGCCCTGAGCCCGGTCCGGAGGTCGATCGGGCCGCCGGACTCCACGAACTCGCGCATCCGCGCGACCGCGACCGCCGCACGCGCCCGCACGGCGGGATCCGCGATGTGCTCCTCGTCGACCAGCCGCTCCATCGTGCGCAGCGGGTGGTCGTAGACGATGCGCGCGAACGCCAGGCGCTGGTCGGCCTCGGCGGCGGCCCGCGCGGAGGCGAGCTCCCGTTCCCGCGAGGCGTCGGCCCGAAGGGCCCAGTCCTTGACCAGCGCGATGATCGCCCAGACGCCCAGCGCGTTCACCAGCCACGCGACGCCGTCGTACGCGGGGAAGCCGAGGCCGAGCCAGAGCATGACGCCGGCGTGTGTCGCACTCCAGGTGAGGACGCAGACGAGCAGCACCCAGAGCCTTCTGGTCATCAGCCCGAGTCCGACGGTCACCAGGTGGGCGTACTCGAACGTCCAGTCCTCCCAGATGTGCAGGTCGGGTCGGCCGCTCTGGTGGGCGTTGGCGATCGTCACCAGGCAGAGCGCAGCCGCATCGAGCGCGGCCGCCCAATCCGGTGGCGGCTTGCGCGTGCGCCAGGTGAGGCCGAGCAGGAGCGCGGTCTCCGCCATGGCCGCCCACGCGATCGGGTGCAGCCGCTGCGAGTCGACTTCGGTCAGCCAGAAGCCCAGTTCGCCGCGCTTGTCCGCGAGAAAAAGGACGATCGCTCCGAGCCGGAACCACAGCAGGACCGTCCACAGCCATCGGTCGACCCGCGCCGTCAGCGTCACCGGCACACCTCGAAGAGGAGCGTGACCGAGGTGCCCTCACCCGGTTCGGACAGCACGTGGAAACGTGCGGGCAGTGTGACGGGCTTCTGGTCGGTGTCGAAACCGCGTCCCTTGTCCGTGATGCTGACCGAGACGGTCCCGCCTTCATCGGTGGCGGAAAGGGTGGCGGCGTCCGTGCCGGAGTGCCGGGCGACATTGTCGAGCGCGGCCCTCACCGCGGCTTCCGCGCCGGCCGGTGCGGGTGTCTCCCGGTCCAGCCCGCTCAGTTCGAGCCTCACCCGGAGCCCATCGCGTCCGGCGTCGGACGCGCAGTCGATGAGCACCGCCTGCAGACTGCCGGCCGTACCTGTCGTTCCGTGCCGCACATAGGCGCGCAGCCGGGTGGCGTCCGCGAGCAGCCGGCGCCGCATCTCGGGGTCGGCGACGTCGGTGCCGCGTGCGAGCAGTTCCATCGTCTGCAGGGGATGGTCGTGCAGCAGCCGGACGAACTCCAACCGCTGGTCGGCTCGGGCGGCCGCGGCGAGGTTCGCCTCCTCCCGCTCCCTCGATACCGCGGCCTGAGCGGCGAAGGACAGCAGCGAGCGCATCGCGAACCACACGCCGAGCGAGTTCACGCCCCACAGCAGGTAGTCGGCGATCATGAACGGCTCGCCGGAGCCGACCGCCGCGGCGAACCAGTTGACGTCCCAGAGCAGGAGTGCCACGAGCAGCTGCCAGAGCCGCGGGAGGACCATCCCCAGCGTGGGGATCATCACGAAGCTCGACAGGTAGACCCACGAGCCGAACCGGTGGTCCGCGAAATCGCCCTCGGCGGCCACGTGCGCCATCAGCGCGATGACGGCCAGGTCGGCGATGGCGAGCGCCGGACCGGGGACCCGGCGGGTCCTCAGCGTCCAGGCGACGATCAGTCCCGTCTGCACCATGCCGAGGATCGCGCCGAGCGTGATCCGCCATGACCACGGAGCGTCCAGATATCCCGCGTGGACGATGGCGAGCACCCAGCCAGCGACCCGGAAACCGGCGTACATCCATGCGAGCCGTTCCTGCGCCTGGGCGACAAGTGGCATAGATCATGAATACACCACCGACCATCCCCCTAAAAGGGGGATTTACCAACAAACGCCATTCGCTACGATAAGCGGCCTTCCCCCGAGGAGGATTCAACGGCGCGCATGCCCGCGTGGTGGAGCACCGTGAACCGCCACACCATGGCGATGGCCACGACGCTGAAGACGAGATCCAGCCCGTGGACCATCGCCACCGCCCGGAACGCCTCGGCGAACCGGTCAGCGGAGAACCCGGTCTCCGCGAAGACGGCATCGTCCGCCGGCGCACCCGCAAGAGACATCGAGGCCATCACCGACGAGAGCGTCAGGGCCGTCCCCAGCGCACCCCAGCAGAACACGAGGACCGAGTGAGGCCCCGGCCCGCCGGGACGGCTCTGCCGCCAGAGCTCCTGAACGATGAGGATCAACGCGACGTACAGCGCCAGGTCGACGGTCAAGCCGAGGAGCGGCGGCAACAGAGCCTGACCCTGGACCAGCATCAGGCCGAGGGGGACCAGGAAGGCCGCGATCAGCATCTCTCGTGACCACCGAAGCCGTCCGGGGAACCGGTTCTCGATGTTCTGCCGGGCACGAAGCAGCGTTCCCATCCACAGCAGGTTCCCCGCCACGCTCAGCAGGTTGAACATGACGACGACCGGCTGGAGGCCGAGGAGTCCGTCGGTGCTCGGCTCGTCGTCCGCCGCCGAGGAGAACCCCGAGATGAGGACCAGATCGAGCAGCATGGTCGCTCCGATCGCGGCCGTCAGCCAGCCGGCGATCGGGTTCAGCGAGCGCGCCGCCGGCGGCGCGTACGGATGCAGAGGATTCATGGCCTCAGCTTGAACATCCCCCTATATAGGCGAAATCCCCAATTCCGGGGATTTCGAAAAAGATAAAGGCTGACCAGGCTGGTCACGACCATCTCCGAATCAGGAAGGATCGTCGATGCGTTGGACATTCGCGGTCAGCGGATCGGTCGCCGTGGCCCTCACCACGTTCGGCGCGGTCTCCGCCTCCGCCGATCCGGAGCCGGCCCGCAAAGCGCCGGAGCGCACCGTCTCCGGACGGGTCGCCGCCAGCCCCGACGTCTTCGTCAGGGACGCTCCGGACGGCGCCAAGATCGGCTCGGCCCGCCTCAACACCCGTTTCACCGTGCTCTGCTACGCCCGAGGGGCGTACACGATCTCCGGCTGGGGCGGCGCCAACCCCTACTGGAACAAGGTCGCGGACTCCTCCGGCCGCGTCGCCGGGTACATCGCCGACGTCTGGCTGGACACCGCGGGCGACATCACCGGCCAGGTCCCCGAGTGCTCCCGGCGCGCGTCCGCGCCTGTCGACCCCGAGGCCGATCCCGAGGCCGCCCCCGGCCATGCCTGCGTCTTCCTCGACGGTGACACCAAACGCGGCAAGGTCGCATGGGCCTACCGCATGCCCGGAGGAGACTACTTCTACGGCTCGACTGAAGGCGGGACGGCCCCGCCCGGCGGGAACCGTTTCTGGAGCGGCACCGCCGACGACTTCCGTGAGCTCGGCGGCGAACTGGAGGGCAGGGGCTTCGACGAGTACAAGTGCGCCGACACCCCTGGATCCGCCTTCACCAAAGCCCACCACATCGCACAGGACGTCAGTCACCGCCCCTACGACCACTCGACCAACAACTCCGCCCACCAGGCGAACCGCATACTCAGCGCCTACACCGCTTCGGGCAGTTCCAGCCCCGCCACCATCCCGAAGCATTGGTTCCAGGGCCTGGACGCCCCGTTCTGGCACTGAGCCTTCCACTCGAGCGGACCCGTCCGGGGCCGATGAAGGCGAGGATCTCATCATCTTCACCGAGGGCCGGGCTCGCTGGACGCGCCGTGTCAGTAGGCTGACCGGATGCCTGAAGCCGATCATGTCCGGTTGGGACGGATCGCCGAAAAGATCGCGGTGGCGCGGGCCGACCCGAGGGCGTCCAGGGCTTTCGGCGCGGATGCGCACGGGTTCGAGCTCGAAGCGCCGTTGCCGGAAGCCGTGGTGGCCGGGTTCGAGGAGCGGCATGAGGTGACGCTTCCCTCGGGGTATCGGTCGTTCGTCACCGAGTTGGGTGGTGCGGGCGCCGGGCCGGGTGTCGGATTGCGCCGCCTGGACGCCTCGTGCTGTGCGCGTCGCCGGTCGGGGCATCTGGCCCGGCGCAGCCCGTACCTGCCCGGACCTCGCTACCTCGACGACTGGGAGCAGCGGTACGAGGATCCGCCGGATCCGCATGGGAGCTTCCTGCCGGGCACGCTGGAGGTCGCCGGGCACGGGTGCGCTCTCGTCACTCGGCTGGTCGTGACGGGGCCGGCACGGGGACGGTTGCTCAACCTCGACGCCGACGGACCGGTCGGCCCGTATGTGGTCGAGGACGCCGACTTCCTGGCCTGGTACGAGCGGTGGTTGGACGAAGCCCTCGCCGGTTGCGACGTGGGCTGGTTCGGCGAACGGCTTCCGCTGGAGGAACCCGAACTGCTCGCCGTCCTCGACGAGGATCCGTCCCCGCAGCGGCGGGCCCGGGCCGGTGAGTCGTTGCTGCGGCTGCCGACCGTCAGCGACGGCGCTTGGACCGCTCTGATCAGAGCCACGACCATCGACGCGGATCCCACCGTGCGCGCCGAGCTGTGGGATCTGCTGAGGTGGCGGAGGCACAGGTCCCCCCGCCACCTCGACGACGCCGAGACGATCGCGGACGGTATCGCGCGGTACGCCAGGTCGTGCATCCCGTTGGGCCTCAGAGCACTCGTCGTCCTGCGCAGACTCACTTTCACCGACGTGCTGTCGGAATTGGCGTGCGGCGATCTCGAACGGCGCCGGCAGGCGGCCTACCGGCTCGCCCGGGAGACCCCACGAGAAGACCTCCGGCAGGACCTGCTCGACGATGTAGCCGCCGGGCTCTTGGACGACGCGGACGCGCTTCTTCGTTTCCACGGCGTTGACGTGGTCAGCAGGTTCGGCCTTACCCGCCTTCATGCCCGGCTGCGCGAGCTGCGGGAGACCGAAGCCGACCCTTGGGTCCAGTACAACCTCGACTGGTATCTCTCCGAGCGGCGACCCCGTGCCCTGGACGAACACCTGACCTCGACGACACCGGAGTGGGCCGAGGAGCCCCCGTTCTGACGCACAGGGAGTGCTCGTCCTCAGGCTCACATGGGGGCGGCGGATGGGGTGATCCCCGGAAGCAGGGCAGGAGAGGACCTGGACGCCGGTGGGGGCCTTGGGGGTCAGGTGGGCGTTATCCGGCTTTTGATTTGGGTGGCGGGGGTGCCGGCCCAGATGCTCGGTCCGGGAACGCGGGCGATGAACGAGAGGGGTTTCACCACTGACCAGTAGAGCGGGGCCGGGAGGGCGGCTCGTCGGCGGAGCGGCTTCTGCCATTCGACGCCGTCGGCCATCCAGGCGAGGAAGCGGATGGATTGGGTCGCCGTGGAGCCGTCGATCCAGGCGCGCTGTTCGAATTCCTTCCACTCCCGGTGGTCGAGCACCCGCGACGCGATCGCCATGCCCTCGCCTTCCTCATGCGCCAGATGCTTCATGAGCGGTTCGGTGAGGGCGTTCAGCGCGGTGAGCACCTCGCCTGGGCCGGTGCGGCCGGCGACGAGGCCGCGGGACTGGGATTCGAGCCGCGACAGGGGCTCGTCGATCGCGTCGTGCTCGGCTTTCATCGCGTCGAGCACGGCCGAGCCGCCCGGCTCGCGTTCGAGGAGCAGCGGCCACAGGTAGTGGTCCTCCCCCTCGTGGTGCCAGCGGAGGTTGCCCATCAGCCAGAGGAGGTGGCGTCCGAGGCGGCGGCTCCGGCGGAGTGAGAGCGTGCCGGGGTTCTCCAGCAGAAGCGCGGCGCGTTCGAGATCGCGGCGCAGCGCCGCATGGAAAAGCGACATCATCAGGGTGTCGGCGGGCCTCGCCGGGGCGTCAGGCATAGCTTTCCCGCACCCCGAGCAGACCGGCCGCCACGGCCGCGGCGCCCGCCGTCCGTCCGGCGGCGGAGGGCCATCGGGTACGGTCCTGAGCGGCTTCGATGCCGCCGAAGACCGGTTGCAGCAAGGTGGCCAGGTACAGCGCCCACCAGCCGGCCGACCGCCGGCGGGCCAGCGGCAGGACGGCCGCCGCGTACACGGCCGCGTCCAGACCGAACGCCACCCGGTTCACGGCGTCGAGCTTCGGCCATCTCGCCACGGCCGCACCGGTCATGGCGACGGCCCCGACGGCCGAAAGCCACGGCAGACCGGCCACCACCTTCTCTTCGAGCTTCGACATCTTCCCCTCCTTCGTGCCGGACCCCAGTCTGGACGGCCCGCATCGATTAATCCAACCGATCGAATTGATCGCTAGAATCGAAAAACATGATGGATACCCTCAAACTCGAGGCGTTCGTCGCGGTGGCCGAGGAGGAGTCCTTCGGTGCCGCCGCCGCCCGGCTCCGCGTGGCGCAGTCGACCGTCAGCTCGAGGATCAAGGAGCTCGAGTCCTTCCTGGGGCAGCGGCTGTTCACCCGGACGAGCCGTCAGGTCCGGCTCTCGCCCGCCGGCGAGGCGGCGCTGCCGAAGGCCCGTGCGGCGCTGGTCGCGCTGGACGGCGTGCGCCAGGCCGTGGACGACGTCACGGGGATCCGCCGCGGGAGGGTGCGGCTGGGGCTGGTGGCCGGCGCCGACATCCTCGAACTGGGCGAGGTCCTCGCCGCGTTCGCCGCCGAGTTCCCCGGCGTGGAGCTCGTCATCACCTCCGCCTCGTCCGCCGACCTGGAGCAGGAGGTGTCCGACGGAGCCCTGGACATCGCCATCGTGGTGCGCACGGGTCGGACGCCGCTGCGGTGGAAGGAGCTGATGCGCGACCCGCTCACGGTGGTCGGCCTGTCGCCCGCGGCCGCCTCCGTCCCGGTCACCGACCTGCGCGCCCGGCCGCTGGTGGTCCTCGACGCCGGCGCGGGTTCGCGCGACGCCCTGGAGTCCGCCGCGCGGCGGGCCGGCGTCCGCCTCGAGATCGCCGTCCAGGTCTCGACGCCCGCCATGGCGTGGGATCTGCACTCCCGCGGCATGGGCCTGCTGGTCGTCCCGCGCAGCCTCACCCCGGACGGCGGTTCCGTGGTCGTCGACTCCGAAGGCGCCGAGACGAGTGTGCGGGTCGGCCTGATCAGCCACCCCGACGTGCGCACTCCCGTCACCGAACTCCTCCTGGAGCGGCTTGCGGCGCGCATGAGCCCGGTGGCGCCGGACGCGTGATCGCCGGCTCGTCTCCGGGCTCACATGGGGTGGTGGCGGCGGACCGGGTGGTCCCAGGAGGCCGGGCAGGAGAAGATCTGAAGGGCGGAACGCCGCCGCTCCTCTGGAATATCCGGCTCCGGGATTTTGCCCGGTTCGGGATGATCGTTACTCTCCGCCGCATGGAGAACGAACTTCCCCGTGGACGCTGGCTCGAGGCCGACGCGTTCGAGCGGCTGGTGCGGCAGACGGTCCCACTGGACATGGGCGGGTGGCGTATGGGCGAGGTCGAGCACGCCGTCTCCGCACTCGGGTGGGAGCTCGGAGAGCTTGAAGAGGACATATCCCTGCGTTGGTTCGCTCCGCGCAAGGGGCCTTGGGGCGGGTACGGCAGCGTGCACGCCGATGCCTCCGATCCGGGTCAGGCGCTCAAGCTGAACGTGCGCGTCGTCGACCTGCCCCCCGAGGAGGTCCAGGAGCGCGCGGGTCAGCTTCGTGCCGCTTGGTGGATCATGGAAGAGGTGCTCGGGCCGCCGACGATGTGGGGTGGCGGTGACGCCTGGATGCTGTGGCGGCGTCCCGGCACCAGCTTTCTCGTCGAGACGCACGACGGGGGCGAGCTGAGCTTCGAGCTGCTGTGCACCGACCGGGACTCCGACGCCGCCGGGCGGGCCGGGACCCGGGGCCTCTGGCGTGCCGCCGAACCGGCCGACCTGCCTTCCGCCGTGCCGGCCCGGCCCGCCGCCGACTGGGACGAGGTGCGCGAGCAGCTGGCCCGCGCGCTGAACCGCCTCAACTACGACGCGCCGTTCTTTCCCGGCGGGTTCATCGTGCACCTGAGGTCGGCCCGCGACCCGCTGCGGTTCGTCCAGTTCTGGAACCACGGTCTGGACCTGGTGGTCGAGGCGACCGGCTACTGGCACCGGCCGGAACTCGCCGACGCCGACCGGCTGACGCGGCAAGGCTGGAGATCGTCGCACTCGATGTGGCAATGCCGCCTTCCCAACGCCATGGACAGCAGCCGCGAGCACGCCCGGACGGCCGCCCGCATGCTCGTCGACGAGCTGCGGAACCTGGACGTCGACCTGTCGGACCTCGTCTACAGCGCCACGATGGTCGGCCGCGGACGCCGCTTCCATCTCGATCTGCCCGGCCTGGGGCTGCACCGCGCCGTCCCCGACTCCTGAGCCGTCGGCTCCGCGCCTCGCCGCGTCCTCCTCGCAGAAAGAGATGGCCAGGTCCGATCTTCTCGGCCGGAGAGGTCCTGGCAGGAGTGCGTTCTCAGGCGGGTACAGTCGCCCATGTTGCGGCGTTCCGTGCCGGACCAGGACGTTCGCGGCTTTTCTTCCCTGTTGCGCCCGGTGAGGAGATGCCATGACCAGTACGCGGGAACGGACCGGAGCCGGGGATGCCGAGATCCTCAAGGTGCGGACGGCGCGGATACGGCGCCGTCTGGAGCGGCTGATAGGCATCGCGGCGACCGAGGGCAACGCGCTGGTCCCCCTGAGGAACGGGGACGAGATCTTCGCCGGGATGCTGGGGGCGATCCGCGCCGCCGAGCACACGGTGGACATGATGACGTTCGTGTACTGGAAGGGCGACATCGCCCGGGAGTTCGCCCAGGCGCTGGCGGAGCGGGCGCGGGCCGGGGTGCGGGTGCGGCTGCTGCTGGACGGGTTCGGCAGCCGGCTGATCGAGGCCGAGCAGCTCGAGGCGATGGAGCGGGCGGGCGTGAGCGTGGCCTGGTTCCGCAGGCCGATCCGGCTCTCGCCGTTGAAGCAGAACCACCGCTGCCACCGCAAGGTCCTGGTCGTGGACGAGGAGGTGGCGTTCACCGGCGGGGTGGGGATCGCCGAGGAGTGGTGCGGCGACGCCCGCAACCCGAACGAATGGCGCGACACCCACGTCGAGGTGCGCGGGCCGGCGGTGGACGGGATCGCGGCGGCGTTCGCCCAGAACTGGGCCGAGTGCCACGACGACCTGTTCGACGAGCGCGACCGGTTCATCGAGCACCCCCAGCAGGGTGATGCGATCGTGCAGGTGGTGCGCGGCTCGGCCAGCATCGGCTGGCAGGACATGCAGACCCTGATCCGGGTGATGATCGAGTCGGCCGAGGAGCGGTTCCGCCTGGCCACCGCCTACTTCTCGCCGGACGCCTACTTCATCGAGCTGCTGTGCGCCGCCGCGCGGCGCGGGGTCGAGGTGGAGATCGTGCTGCCCGGCCCGCACACCGACAAGCGGGTGTGCCAGCTGGCCGGCCAGCACTTCTACGAGGACCTGCTGGCGTGCGGGGTGAAGATCCACCAGTACCAGCCGACGATGATGCACGCCAAGGTCATCACCGTCGACCGCATCGCCGCGCTGATCGGTTCGACCAACTTCAACCGCCGCTCCCTCGATCACGACGAGGAGGTGATGCTCGCGGTCCTGGACCCGGTGTTCACGGCGAAGCTGGACGAGCACTTCGAGGCGGACGTCGAGGCGAGCGACCTGATCCGGCCGGGCCGCTGGAAGCGGCGCTCCGCCCTGCAGCGGGCACGGGAACTGGCGGTGCAGCCCATCCGCCGCTTCCTCTGACGGGCCTTTGCCGGCCGGCTTCCTCCGTCCCGCCGCGGCCCGGTGCCGCCCCCTCCGGCCCGCGGCAGGCCGAGGTGGACAATGTCCGCATGATGGAGACAAGGCGGCGGATCGCTCGGCATGTGGCGGGGTTCGAGAAGGTCGAGATCGGGGACAGGCCCGGGATGCGTCGGGCCGCCGTCGTCCTCTGCGTCGCCGAGCGGGACGGGGAGGCCTGCGTTCTGCTGATCCGCCGGTCTCCGCGGGGGCGCAACGCCGGGCAGTGGGCCCTGCCCGGGGGGCGCGGGGAGCCCGGGGAGAGCGTGGAGCAGACCGCGCTCCGCGAGTTCCACGAGGAGCTCGGCGTCGCTCTCAGCCCGGACGACGTGCTGGGGCGTCTCGACGACTTTCCCGCGTCCTCCGGGTTCGTCATCACACCGGTCGTGGTGGTTCCGGAGGTCCTGGGACCGCTCGCACCGTGTCCGGATGAGGTCGCCTCGGTGCACTACCTGCCTCTGGCACGGCTGACCGGCGACGGTGTCGTCCACTTCCACGACACGGCTCAGGGGCCGCTCCTCCAGATGCGCCTCGGGCCCGGCACCACCATCCACGCGCCCACGGGCGCCATCCTCCTCCAGTTCCGCGAGGTCGCCCTCCTCGGCAACCCCCTGCGCGTCGCCGATCTCCGCCAGCCCGACTGGACCGCCATCTGACATCGCCAACCGTGACAGTCCGGACATAGCTGCCTTCCGTGGCCGGTACAACCCCGGAAAAGGAGTCGACCGGGACGGCGTGCGAAGGCAGCATGGATGCTTCGGCGGCTGCGGGGAGAGCTGATGGCGGAGGCCGGATCCATGCGGAAGACGGCGATGCTGCTGGCGTTGCACCGGTACCTGGCGGAGATGCGGCGGCAGTGGAAGACGGCGTCGCCCGCGCTGATGTTCCCGGCCCTGGGCAACGTCTGCCTGTCCTATCTGGCCCCGCTGTTCGTGGGGATGCTCGTCGGGCGGCTGGCCGAGGGCGGGGACGCCTCGACGGGCGAGCTGCTGCCGTACGTGCTCGGCTTCGGCGGGATGCTGCTCGCCGGGGAGGCGCTGTGGCGGATCGGGTTCCACTTCCTCAACCGGACCGTGGCGCGGGGCGTCGAGCGGCTCGGGACGCAGGGGATGGACGAGCTGCTGGCCAAGGACGCGGCGTTCTTCCAGAACTCCTTCGCCGGGTCGCTGACCAAGCGGGTCCTGGGGTTCTCCGGAGGGTTCGAGTCCTTCGCCGACGCCCTCACCTTCTCGATCATGGCCCGGGTGATCCCGGTGGTGTTCGCCTCGGTGGTGCTGTGGTTCTACGACCCGGTGCTGGTCCTGGCGCTCGTGGGCCTCATCGCGGTCACCGGGCTGATGGCCGCGCCGTTCATCCGGCGGCGGCAGGCGCTGGTCAACGCCCGCGAGGCGGCGAAGGTGCGGGTGTCGGGGCACGTCGCCGACGTCCTGACCAACATGGAGTCCGTGCGGGCGTTCGCGGCCGAGGACCGGGAGGCCGCCGAGTACCGGGAGAGGCTGGCCGAGCAGCGCCGGCTGTCGCTGCTCTCGTGGGACTACGGGAACCTGCGGGTCGACGCCGTCGTCGCCCCGATGTCGGTGCTCACCAGCACGGTGGGGCTGCTGCTGGCGATGGCGCTGCGCGGAGGGCTCGGTCCCGAGGCCATCGTGGTGACGTTCGCGTACTACTCGAGCGCGACGCGGATCATGTTCGAGTTCAACCAGATCTACCGGCGGCTGGAGAGCACGCTGACCGAGGCCGCCCAGTTCACCGAGCTGCTGATGGAGCCGCCCGCCATCGTCGACCCGGTCTCCCCCCTGCCGCTGCGGCCGGCCGGCGCGGCGGTCCGCTTCGAACGCGTCCGCTTCGCGCACGGCGGCGCGTCCACCCTGTTCGACGGGCTCGACCTGGAGATCGCCGACGGGTCGAAGATCGGGCTCGTGGGCCGTTCGGGCGGCGGCAAGAGCACCCTGACCAGGCTGCTGCTGCGCCTCATGGACGTCGACGGCGGCCGGATCCTCATCGGCGGCCAGGACATCGCGCGCCTGCGCCAGAGCGACCTGCGCAGCCTCATCTCCTACGTCCCGCAGGAACCCGCGATGTTCCACCGGTCGGTCCGCGACAACATCGCCTTCGCCCGGCCGGGCGCCACCGACGCCGAGGTCCTGAGCGCCGCGCGGGCGGCGCACGTCACCGAGTTCACCGAGGAGCTGCCCGCCGGCTGGGACACGCTGGTCGGCGAACGCGGCGTCAAACTCTCCGGAGGCCAGCGGCAGCGTGTCGCCCTCGCCCGCGCCATCCTGCGGGACGCCCCCGTCCTCCTGCTCGACGAGGCGACGAGCGCCCTGGACTCCGAAAGCGAGATCCTCGTCCAGGAGGCCCTGTGGCACCTGATGCGGGACCGGACCGCCCTGGTCGTCGCCCACCGCCTGAGCACCGTGGTCCGCATGGACCGCCTGGTCGTCCTCGACCGCGGCCGCGTCATCGAACAGGGCTCCCACCGCGAGCTCCTCGAAGCCCAGGGCTCCTACGCCCGCCTCTGGCACCACCAGTCCGGCGGCTTCCTCACCGAGGACCCCGGCTCCGTGGCACCGACCGGGAGGTGAATTGGTGTTCGCGGGGGGAAGGCGCGACGATGGCGGGATGGAGAAGCTGTTCGTCAAGGTGTGCGGGCTGCGGCTGGAGCAGGACGTGGACACCGCGGTCGAGGCCGGGGCGGATGCCATCGGGTTCGTCTTCGCCGAGAGTCCTCGCCGCGTCGACGCCGACACGGCCGCGAGGCTCGCGCGGCGGGTGCCGGAGGACGTGCTCACCGTGGGGGTGTTCCGCAACCAGGCGGTGGACGAGGTGCGGCGGCTGGCCGGCCTCGCCGGGGTTCGCGGGATCCAGCTGCACGGGGACGAAGGGGCGGAGGACTACGCGGCGCTTCGGCGTGAGGGGGTGACGCTGATCCGTGCGACCTCTTGCCGGGAGTCCTCGCCCCGCTACGGGGAGTTCGGGGAGGACCTGCTCCTGCTCGACGCGCCCGTCCCCGGTTCCGGTGCCACCTGGGACTGGACGGTGAAGGACTTCGCCGGGGCCGGTGACCGCTGGATCCTCGCCGGCGGCCTGTCTCCGCAGAACGTCGGGGAGGCCGTACGGTCCGCGCGGCCCTGGGGGGTCGATGTCTCCAGCGGTGTCGAGAGCAGCCGCGGGGTCAAGGATCCCGCTCTGATCACCGCTTTCGTCGAGGCGGCGCGCTCGGCGCGTTGAGCCGGTGACGGCTTCTCCCTCCGGGCGGTCGGCTTCGCCGGGGCCTTCACCTGCGAGGGACGCGCGGATCGCCATCGCGGGCCCGCCCGAACGGATCGCCGGGGCCTCTTCGCGGGTCCGGTTCCGCTGCCCCGCGCGGTGCTCTTTCGGCGGGAGCGGCGCGGTGTTCGGAAGAGGGCGGGCGCTGCCCTCCTTGCGCCACGGCCGCCGGGCGCTTCGGCGGAGCCTGGGGACGGCGGGCGCGTGCCGGGTCCTGGCGTTCCCGGGGCGGAGCGGCCTGCCCTGGTGAGCGCTCCCCCGCTGCCGACCGTGGCGGGGGGCCGGCCGGCCGGGGAACGCGGGCGGTGCGGGGATCCGAACCGGGAAGAGGGTCGGAGTTCTGCCGGTGCCGCCCCACGCGGTCCTGGTCGGGGGCACGGCCGTTCCGATCCGGAGCACGGTCGGTCCGGACCGGGGCACGGCCGCCCACGCCCGGGGCGCGGTCGTTCTGGCCTGGGACGCGGTCGGTCCGGACCGGGGTGCGGTCGTTCTGGCCTGGGGTGCGGTCGGTCGTGCGCTCGGGCGGCCGCGGGGTGCCCTGCGGCCTTGGCGGGCGGGTGTCGCGGCGGATCTCCTCGCGGCTGCGGGGTGCGCGGCGCTCCTGCGGTGCGGACCGCTGCTGCTCCGCGGTCCGCGGCCGTCCAGGGCCGGGCCGGCGTTCCCGCGCGTCGGCGGTTCTGTTCTCGTGCTGCCGGGCGACGGTCTTTCCGCCCGCCACAAGGCGGTCTGTTCCGGTGCCGCCGGGGAGTGGCCGGGGTGCCGTCTTCGGGACGGCGGGCGTTTCGGCGGGAGGCGGGGCGAGTGCGGGGCGGAGCGGTGGGCGGACGGGGGTGGCGGGTTCGTCCGGGAGGAAGGGAAGGTCGAAGCTGCCGGCTCTGTGCCGACCTTGGCGGGCGCGCTGGAACATGGCCCGGTGCCTGCCCCGGGGGCGCGGCTGCAGAGGGTGGAGGAGCGCCGGCCGGAAGAGGGCGAACAGGACGGGGAAGGGGGAGATGACGATCGCTCCGAGACCGAACCACTGGAGGGCGTTCATGGGGCGGCCATGCCGTGGAGCACCCCGGGCCTCACCTCGTTCGCCGCTGCGGCTTTCACCACGGCGCCCCTGCCGGACCAGTGGTCCTGAAAACCCAGCAAATTTCGCATGTTTCACCCGGGATGTGTTCCCAGCCCTCATTCGAGTTCTACGAATTTTCGATGCGCCGACGCAGCGGCCTGAATCCATCGAAACAAGGAGATGCGGGCGGTCTGTCGCCGCCCGCATGCCCGTGGCGGGGTGACGGCCGTGCTCCGTCCGCCACCGACCCGAAAACGGTGCGCAAGGACCGCTCCGTCGGCGGGGTGGCCCCCACCCGCGACGACGGAGTGCCCGCCGGTCCCTTCGAACGCCCCGAGGCGGCCGCCGCCGCCCGCCGGAACGGTGTCAGGCCGCCCGCGGGAACCGCAGCGGGAGGGAATCCCGCCTCGGCCGGACCACGGCCGCCCGCCTCCGCCGGGTGATCATCGCCTTGTTCTTCATTCGCGCTCCAGAAAGGAAATGCCACGGCCTCCGACACCCGTCACCCTAGGCAGCGAAAGAGCAGAGCAAAACGGCCTTAAGTCAGCTTTAAGATTCGCATCACCGAGGCCTAATGGAGGCTTGGAAATGATCATCTCCCTTTCCTCGCCGGCACCCGTTCCCTCCTGGAGGATGGGACGGAGCCGAGGAGGCGTTCGATGACCGGTGAGGGCGTTCGGAAGGCGCGGAGTGCGGAACCCGCTGCTCCGGGGAGCGCGGTGTGGCTGAGGGAGGGATTGCTGGAACTCGCCTCCGCGCTGTATCCGGGGCTCCGTTCGGTGGTGGTGCGCGAGTGGAGCGATGCGGTGCGGCTTCGCGGACCTGAGCCGGTCGGTGAACGTTCTCTGGTGCTGGTGGCCGTCGGCGGGGGCGATCGGCCCGTGTTCCTCGCCATGGACGAGGTGGTGGACGCCTTCGCGGCGGACGGGTGGACGGTGTCCCGGTGGGAGGACGGTTCCGGGGAGGAACGGGTCGCGGCCGGGCGGGAGGACTTCGAGGTCAGGGTCCACGCGGGGCGTGGGCCGGGACTTGTGACGTTCACCGGCTGGACGCCGGTCGTGTTCACCGGGCGGTCGTTGAGGCAGCCGCGGTTCACGCTCAGCACGGTCGGCGGCGGGGTGTTGTGCGCCGACTGCCACGGTTGGGGCGCGTGCCTGGACTGCGAGGGCACCGGGCGGAGCAGGAGGGCGGGCGGCTGGGGGCGGTGCTGGTGCATCGCGGGCAATGCCGGGCCGGGCAGTTGTGTCGAGTGCGGCGGAAAAGGATGCGTCACCGCGGAAGGAACGTCCCAGCGGGACGAGCGGCACGGGGTCTCCGACGTCGACGGCTCCGGCGGTGCCGACGCCTTCCACCGGCCGCCGATCGAGGAAGGTCACGGCTCCCACCTCGACGCGTTCCTCGACGTCGCCCATCGGTCGTGTGCGTGCGGGGAGTTCCGCTGCCTTTGGCGTAACGCCCTCGTCGAAGCCGGCGACCACCTGGTCTCGCGGTTCTTCGGGACCTGCCAAGGCTGTGCCGCGCGGCGCGCCTACGCGTTCGCGCTCCCCTTCCAGCGGCTTCCCGGCCCTCCCGACCCTCCCGGGCCTCCGGAGCCGCCACCGTGCCCGCACTGCGCCGGGGTTCCGGTCCCGCTGGTCGGCGGGCTGCATTTGCCCGGCTCGGCGATGATGCGCGCCCTGGAGGCGGGGTCGGTCGCGGCCTGCGACAGCGGCTGCCAGGTGAGCCCGGACGACCCGAACTGGCGGTGCCCGTCCTGCGGCCACGCGTGGCGGGACGCCGACGCGCGACGGCGGGACAGGATCCTTCGCGCGATTCTCGCCGACGTCCCCACCTCCTGAACACAGGGCCCCGACATGCCGAGCCGCACGTTCCGCGGGCCCCCGGCTCGGCGATGAGCCCCCGGAACGTCCCGGTGGCGCGTGGGACCGGGCGGCGGGGTGTTCCGGGGTCAGCCGAGTTCGGGGAGGTTCTGGGCCAGGGGGACGAACTCGGTCACCGAGAGGAAGCCGTCGTGGTCGGTGTCGTACTCGGCGAAGAGGGCGCGGACGATGCCCGAGAGGTCGTTCAGCTCGGTCGTGGGGAACATGCCGGCGATCGCCGCGGTCACCTCGTCGGCGGTGAGCCGGCCGTCGCCGTCGACGTCGTACCGGGCGAACACCGCTGTGTACTGATCGGACATGTCTGCCTTTCGTGGGAGCGATTTCGGTCCCTGATCGTAGCCACCTCCGGGGTCACGCCCCTTCGCGGTCCGGCGGGGAGGCGAGGACGCTGCGAAGGAAGGCGGCGGTGGCCTCGGTCGCTGCGGTGACGTGGGGTTCGACGTCGTAGAGGTCGATGTGCTCCTCGGTGTCGAGCCAGCGGATCTCCTTGGGGCCCGGCGAGCGGTCGTACAGGGCTCGGGCCAGGTCGGGCGAGCAGTACGCGTCGGTGCGGCCGTGGACGACCAGGAGCGGGGTGTCGCCGAGAAGGTCGGCGGCGCTCAGCGCGTCGAAGGTCATCAGGGAGTGGAGGGAGCCGCGGGTGACCCGGTTCTCCCAGTGGAGGGAGGCCGAACGGGAGGTGCCGTAGTAGGCGTAGGGCTCATCGCCGCCCATCGCGGCCTCTCCCCCGTCGGGTGCCACGGCGGGAAGGAACTCGTCGTAGTCGTCGAGGAAGCCGGCGAGGGCTGCCCGGTAGTTCGTCACTCCCATCGACTCGATGAGGTGAGCGGGGCTGTTATAGGCACCCGCGATGCCCGCCACGGCCTTGACGCGCGGATCGGAGGCGGCGGCGCGGACGGCGTAACCACCACCCAGGCAGATGCCCACCACGGAGATCCCGGCCATGTCGGAGCGGCCTGCGAGAACGGATACGGCGTCGCGAAGGTCTTCCAGCTTGCCCTGGGTGTCCTCGTGGCCGCGCCGTCCGCCGCTCTCGCCGAAGCCCCGGTGGTCGAAGGCGAGCGTCGCGAACCCCTCGGCCGTCAGGCGCTCGGCGTACGCCCCGGCCACCTGTTCCTTCACGCCGGTGAACGGACCGGTGAGGACGACCCCAGGCCATGGCCCCGGACTCGAAGGAAGGCGCAGAAGGCCCGTGAGCCCGACGGTCCCAAAGACGATGCGTTCCGTGTCAGCGCGGTCTTTAAGCTCTGTCATGAACGGGACGCTAAGCGCCCCGTCCCCCACGTGAAAGAAGGCACTTTCAAGTGCCCTTCCTACCGGGAGGCCCCATGTCGCTGGTGATACCGGATGTTCTCGAAGAGGCGTGCTCCACCCGGCAGGCCCTGGAGCGGCTGGGCTCCAAATGGCGGATCCTGCTCGTCTACGCGCTCTTGGCGGGACCACAGCGCCATTCGGAGCTGCGCCGACGCATCCCCGGCATCACCCAGAAGATGCTGACGGAGACATTGCGCGGCATGGAGGCCGACGGCATGGTGCGGCGCGACGTCCTCAAGGAAAGCGCGCCGCAACACGTCGAATACTCACTGACCCCTCTCGGCAGGACACTCCAAGAGCCTTTGGCCGCAATCTGCACATGGGCGTCAACCGCCCTGCCCGAGCGCGGCGCCTGACCCCGAGAGAACAGGTCAAGGGAGGTCGGGGAGGGCGGAGCAGTTGGAGTGGGCGGGCTTGCCGTTCAGGCGGGCGGTGAGCCAGGAGACGGCGGCGGTCTGGTCGGTGAGGAGGGGGGCGAAGTGGTTGGTGAGGAGCTTGTCGCCGAGGTTGGGGAGTTCGACGGGCTGGTAGGTGACCTTCGCGCCCTTGGCGCACCAGTTCACGGCCAGGCGGCGGGCCTGGGCGTGCGGCACGATGTCGTCCAGGACGCCGGTGGTGAGGCGGACGGGGCCGGACGGCCTGAGGCTGCCGAGGCGCTCCCTGGCGAGGACCTTCTTCACGGCGGGATGGGCGGCGATGACGGCCGAGAGCGACTTTCCGCCGGTGGTCCACTGCTCGCTGCGGGCGAAGGCGTAGCCGAAGATGGCGTCGCCCACGCACATGGTGGACAGGTCGGCGAGGGCGGCGCGGCCCTTGGCGTTGATGTTGGCGTCGAGGACGGGCTTGATGGCGGGGTTGTTGCGCACGAGGCCGTTGATGGACCAGCCCAGGGCCCCGGCGAGGGCGCTGCCGTCGATGCCCTTGATGACCTGAGCGAGGTCGGCGGGCGGGGCGCCCGCGTAGGTGCCGGCGAGGCGGATCTCGGGCGCGTAGTCGCGCTGGAGCTCGGCGGCGGACGCGGTGGCGCCGCCGCCCTGGCTGTAGCCGTACAGGCCGACGCGGGACCCGGCGGTGAGTGAGGTGCCGGGCAACCGGAAGGCGGCGCGGACGGCGTCGAGCAGCGCGTGGCCCTGGTCGAAGCGCTCGGCGTAGGTGTGGACGCGGTCGGTGGTGCCCAGCCCGACGTAGTCGGTGACCACGACGGCGACGCCCTGGTCGAGGAGGCGGTAGACCGCCAGGTCCTCGTAGCCGACGGAGACGGTCTCGGCCTGGAGGGTCAGCGGGTTCTCCAGGGCGAGGGAGGGCGCGCACTGGTCGCCCTGCCCCATCGTGCCCGCGCCCATCGCGACCAGCGGGCGCGGTCCGCGGCCCCGCCAGGGGCGGGTCGGCTCCAGGTAGGCGCCGGTGACGGCGACCGGCCGGCCGGTCGCGTCGGTGGACCGGTACATCAACCGCGTGGCCCTGCCGGGCAGCGGGCCGTCGACGGTGGAGAGGGTGAGCGCGAGCGGCAGGGGCTCGGTCCGGACCAGCGCGCCGTTCTGGCGGGGCAGGCGCGCCGGCGGATCGTAGAAGGCGGGGATCCGCACCCCGCGGGACACCTCGCGCTTCGGCGCGGCGGACGCGTCCGGCACCGCCGTCAGGGCCAGGGCCGCCACCGCGGCCAGCCCGGTGGCGGCCGCCGCCCCGCCGCGGAACATCGAACCTGTCCGGAAAGCCTTCACCGGGCGCCCCCTCCACATTTTCCTTAGCCGATCGGCTAGTCGATCGGAGGGTAATGCGGAGATCACCCGGTAGGTAACCCGCCAGTAGGTTACGGACCGGTAACTTTCGCTCGACCGCTGGTGGGACCGGTCGCGGCCGGTGTCAGCCGCCCGCCGGCGGGGGGCGGCCGAAGCGGGCGCGGAGGTCGGCGTCGATGGCGGAGTAGTCGCGGTCCTTCGTCTCGGGGACGAACCTGGCGGAGAACAGCAGGGCGAGACCCGAGACGACGGCGAAGATCCAGAAGGTCTGGCCCTCGCCGATCGCGTGCACCACCGAGAGGAACGCCAGGGAGACGATGAAGTTCGACACCCAGTTCACCGCCGTGGAGGCGCCCGAGCCGACCGCGCCGGCCTGCGGCGGGAAGACCTCGCCGATCATCGTCCAGAACACCGGCCCCGCCCCGACCGCGTACCCGGCGATGTACAGCACCATGAAGACCAGCGTCACCACCGGATGCCAGTCGGAGACGATGGAGAGCCCGAGCAGGGCCATGGTGACCGCCATCGCCGCGTAGGAGAAGACCAGCAGCGCGCGGCGCCCGGCGCGGTCGATCAGCCGGAGGGCGACGACGGTCGCCGCCAGGTTGATGACGCCGATGGCGATCGAGTAGAAGATCGCGTTGGAGGCGGTCAGCCCGGTCCGCTCGATGATCGTCGGCGCGTAGTAGATGATCGTGTTGATGCCGCCGAACTGCTGGGCGGCGGCGAGCACGAGACCGACGGCGAGCGAGGGCCTGACCGCCTCGTTCAGCAGGACGCGCCACCCCGTGCGCAGCTCGCGGTCCTGCGGGGCCTCCTCCCGGCTCTCCTCCTCGCGCAGCTCCACGACGCGCTCGACCGTCTCCCCGCCGCCGGGCCGACCGTGCGTCCCGCCGCGCCCGCCGCGGGTGGCCAGCCACGTCGGGGACTCCGGCAGGATCCACAGCGACGAGACCACCATCAGCAGCGCGGGCACCGCGCCGGCGCCGATCATCGCCCGCCAGTTCCCCGAGCCGGCGAAGACCAGGTTGATCACGTAGGCGACGAGGATGCCCACGGTGATCATGAGCTGGTTGAGGGCGAGCACCCGGCCCCGGAACTCCTTCAGGGAGATCTCCGACAGGTAGGGCGGCACCGTCGCCGAGGCCGCGCCCACGGCCAGGCCGAGCACCGCCCGCGCCGCCACGAGCATCCAGTACTCGGTGGACAGGACGGCGATCAGCGTCCCGATCAGGAACACCACGCCTTCCAGCCCGATGAGCCTCCGGCGGCCGATCCGGTCGGCCAGCCGGCCGGCCGCCAGCGCGCCGACCATCGCCCCCAGGACCAGGACGCTGACCACGCTGCCCTGCTCGAACGCCGACAGGTGGAAGTCGGTCTTGATGAACAGCAGCGCCCCGGAGATGACCCCGGTGTCGAATCCGAACAGGAAGCCGCCGACCGCGATCAGGACGGCCCAGAACCAGATCCTGCGCTTCCCCGCCGCCCGGATCTCCGGCGGACCCGCCGCGTCGGGAACATCCGGCATGTCATGTCCTCCCCCGCAGGCCCTCGGCGGACGGCACGGCCCGGGAGGCCGGCGGCCCACGGGAGGTCAACTACCCTCCGCGACCGTGCGAAAACGAACGGAGATGTGCCCCGCTCAGGCGACGGCCGGAATCGTGGCGCCCGGGACGGCGCCGGAACGCGCCGGGCCGGGAGTCCGGCCCTCCCGCACCGCATCCGGTCACGGGAACCGCGGCGGTGGGCACCGCGGGTTTCCGTCGGCCGCCCCTCCCCGCCAGAAACTAGAACAAATTATAGAAAAGTCCGTTGCCGCAGGCTAGGGTGTGCGAACGAGATCGGATCTCGAACCGTGGAGGAGAGTCCGTTGACCTTGCGCGTCATCCAGTGGGCGACAGGCGGTGTCGGCAGGGCCGCCATCGAGATGATCCTCAAGCACCCGGACCTCGAACTGGTCGGCTGCTGGGTCCACTCCGAGGACAAGCACGGCCGGGACGTGGGCGAGATCATCGGGACCGGCCCGATCGGCGTCGTCGCCACCGGCAGCGTCGAGGAGATCCTGGCGCTGGAGGCCGACGCCGTCATCTACGCGCCGGCGTTCTCGCGCACCCGGGAGATCGCCGCCCTGCTGCGGTCGGGCAAGAACGTCATCACGCCGCTGAACTGGTTCTACCCGACGCCCGAGGACGCGGCGCGGGTGCGGGACGCCTGCCTGGAGGGCGGCACGACGCTCCACGGGACGGGCGTGGACCCCGGCGGCGCCACCGACCTGCACCCCCTGACGTTCGCCGCGCTGTCGTCGGCGGTGACGTTCGTGCGCGGCGAGGAGTTCAGCGACCTGCGCGACTACAACACCCCCGAGGTGCTGCGCGACGTCATGGGGTTCGGGCACACCCCCGAGCACGTGCGGGAGAGCCCGATCCTGGAGCGGATCGGCCACGGCTACACCCAGTCGGTGCGGATGTGCCTGGACGCGCTCGGGTTCGCCGACGCCGAGATCCGGCCGTCCCTGGAGCTGGCCATGGCGACCGCGCCGATCGCGTGCCCCTTCGGGACGATCGAGCCGGGCCAGGTCGCCGGCGAGCGCTTCCACTGGGACGCCGTGGTCGACGGCCGGGTCGTCGTGCGGGTCGGCGCCGTGTGGCTCATGGGCGAGGAGAACCTCGATCCCGCCTGGACGCTCGGCCCGGGCGGCCAGCGCTTCGAGGTGGAGGTCCAGGGCGACCCGCCCGCGTTCGTGACCATCCACGGCTGGCACGCCAAGACCATCGAGGAGGGCCTCGCGCGCAACCCCGGCGTCGTGGTGGCCTCGGCGCACTGCGTCAACTCCGTCCCGTACGTGTGCGCCGCCGAGCCCGGCGTCAAGACCTACCTCGACCTGCCCCTCATCACCGGCAGGGCCCACCCCGACCTGGCCCGCAAGCCCTCCTGACTCCCGCACCGCCTCCGGCCCGCCCGGACCGGAGGCGCGCGGTGCCGGAGGCGCGCGGTCAGGGGACCTCCGAACGCAGAGGCGGACCGGCGGAGCCCGCCGGGTACTCCTCCAGGGGGACGAGGTCTCTGGACCAGGCCGAGAGGATGGGGGTCACGACCCGCCATGCCTCCTCGGCCTCGTCGGCGCGGATGGAGAGGGCGGCTTCCCCGCTCAGGGCGTCCAGGAGGAGGAGGCTGTAGGCGGGGAGGGTGGGCGGCTGCAGCGGGGCCGTCAGGTCCAGGGGCGCCAGGGACTGCGGGCGGGTGCCGTGGCCGGTCAGCTCCAGGGTCACGCCCTCGGGTTCGAGGCCGAAGCGCAGGACGTTGGGGACCGCCCGCTCGCCGTCGCCGAAGGGCAGGTGGGGGACGTGCCTGAAGCGCACCGCGATCTCCTTGCGGTCGTCCTCGATCGCCTTGCCGGTGCGCAGGCGAAAGACGGTGCCGGCCCAGCGCCAGGTCTCCAGCCGCAGCTCCACCTCGGTGAACGTCTCGGTGCCGCGGCCGGGGTCCACGCCCTCCTCCTCGGTGTAGGCGGGGATCTCGCGGTCGCCGATGCGGCCGGCCAGGTAGCGGGCGCGGCGGGTGTGGCGCACGACGTCCTCGTCGGTGAGGGGGTGGATCGAGCGCAGCACGTCGACCTTGCGGTCGCGGAAGTCGCGCTCGCCGAGGCTGAGCGGCGGCTCCATGGCCACCAGGCACAGCACCTGGAGCAGGTGGTTCTGCACCATGTCCTTGAGCGCGCCGGTGCCGTCGTAGTAGCCGGCCCGCCCCTCCAGCGCCAGCGTCTCGTTCCAGACGATCTCCACCTCGGCGATCTGCGCGCTGTTCCAGATGGGCTCCAGGACGCGGTTGGCCAGCCGGACGCCGAGCACGTTCTGGACGGTCGTCATGGCCAGGAAGTGGTCGACGCGGAACACCGCGTCCTCGGGCACGACGGAGGCCAGCAGCCGGTTCAGCTCCACCGCGCTGCGCAGGTCCTCGCCGAACGGCTTCTCCAGGATGATCCGGCTCCCCTCGGGCAGGCCCGCCCGGTGCAGCGCCCTGACCACGTCGGGGAAGATCCCCGGCGGGAGGGCGAGGTAGACGGCGACGGGCTCGTCCCCGGAGATGACCGAGGCCACGTCGGCGGCGTCGGTGGCGTCGGCCCTGCGGTAGCCGGCGGACTCCGCGACCGCCTTCCGGGCCGCGGCGGGCGAGGCGGCGCCGTGCCGGTCGAGCTGCTCGGCCGCCCATCGCCGGAACTGCTCGCCCGTCCAGTCCTTCCGGCCGCTGCACGTCAGCTGGAACCGGTCGCCGAGCCGGCCCTCCGCGCGCAGGGCGGCCAGCGCCGGCAGCAGGTAGCGCGCGTTGAGGTCACCGGTGGCACCGAAGACGACGAGCCTGTTGATCATTTCGTTCCCCCGTTCCCGCTCGCGCGAGGTCGACTCCGCCGGAGATGACGCCGATGCGGCTGCAGGCCTGGGGGAGGTCGCCCGTGAACGCGCCCGTCGGAACAGACGTTCTCCGCGTCGGAGGGCTCAAACACGACGAATAATGCCAACTATCAGCAAACAACCTTCTTATTGCTCTTACATGCCGCAGTAGAGCTATCAGCAGCAGACCTACCCTTTCCCTGACATCCCATAACACCGCTCCAGAACGCGGCGGCGCCGAAGGACGGAAAAGGAGATGACGGCGGCCCGGAGCGGTCGGCAGCATGGGCACGGACCGCGGGAGTCCCGCCGGCAGAGCGCCCGAGGAGCGAAGGCACATGAGATTCCGGCAGTTCCCCAAGCTTCCCGAAGCCGCGCCGCCGGACTCCCCCGCCGGGGAGTGGATCGCCTTCGAGAAGGTGCACGGGGCCCAGCTCGTCCTCGGCCGGGGTGCCGACGGCACCGTGCGGTTCGGGAAACGCAAGGCGTGGCTCGCGGACGGGGAGCCGTTCTTCGGGTGGCAGGTGCTCAGAAGACGGCTGACCGACGCGATGCACGAGATCGCGTCGCTGGTCCCCGGAGCCGAGAAGCGCGATCTGGTCGTCTACTCCGAGCTTCACGGCGGCGGCTACCCCCATCCCGCCGTTCCGGCGCTCGCCTCCGCCGACCCGGTGCAGACGGGGATCTGGTACGGGCCCGAGCTGCGGGTGGCCGCGTTCGCGATCCTCCTCGCCGCACCCGGAGAGGGCGACGGGGAGCTGCTGGCGCCGTCCGAGATGGAGCTCGCGGTCGACGGCCGCCCCGGGATCGGCGCCGTGCCGGCCGTCGCCCGCGGGGAGGCCCACCGGCGGGTGGCGGAGCTGCCGGTCCTCCGGCCGCCCGCCGCTCCGGGGCGGGACGGGCTCCCGGTGATCGAGGGGAACGTCGCGGAGGGCCTCGTGCTGTGGCCGGACCGGCGGTCCTCACTCGGCGGCCTGCGCGCCTGGAAACGGAAGATCCCCCAGATGCGCGACGAGACGTTCGACCGGTCCGTCCCCTTCGACCCCCGCCGCCCCGTCCCCCCGGCGGAGCTCGGCGAACTCGCCGCCCGGATGGTCGGCGGCGTCCGGCTGGCCGGCGCCCGCTCCAAGACCGGCGACGACCCCGCCCTCGTCCTCGACGAGCTCGTCCTCGACGTCCTCACCGACCTGGAGACCGCCCTCCCCGCCGGAATCGCCGCCCTGTCCCCCGCGGACCTCGACCTCCTCACCGAACGCATCAGACGGGCGGCCGGGAGGTACGGAGACCGCCCTTCCGGTTGAGCGCGCGCCGGGCGGCCGGTCAGGGAAGGCCCTGGTGGAGGCGGAAGAGGGTGCCGTCGCGGCCGGATCGGATCTCCACCAGGTCGCACAGCTGGCGGACCGCCCACATGCCCGCCTCGCCCGTGCGGTCGGGGTGCGGGGGGATGAAGCCGAGGAAGGGGTCGGCCAGCCGGAAGGCGGGGTCGATGAGGTCGCAGACCACCGAGGCGCCGTCGGACCAGACGTACAGGACTCCCGCGCCGCCGCCGTGCTTGAGGATGTTGGTGGCCACCTCGTTGACCGACACGAGCAGCGGCATCGTGCGGACCAGGCCCAGGGCGCGGGCGTTCTGGTCGGTGAAGGCGCGCAGGGACGTCAGGTCGCCGCGGTGGAAGCGCCGCACGGCGAGCGGCTCGCGCGGGACGGGCAGCGGGGCGCGGTCGCACTCGGCGACGAAGGCGGCCGGGTCGGTGTAGCCGTCGCCCTGGTGGGTGCGCGGCGCCGCGCGCAGGACGTCGGCGGGGTCGCGCTCGGCGTCGTACGCGCAGAGCATCCGGGTGGGGGTGCCGGCCAGCACCACGTTGAGCAGTGCCTCGTACCGCAGCCACTCGCGCTGCTCCCGCCTGTCGCGCTCCGCCCACCGCTGCTCCACCAGGATGCTGGCGACGCCGTCACGCCACCAGCGCTCCCGGCCCTCGGTCATCAGCGCGGCCAGCGCGCGCGGCGGCGTGCCGAACCACGCGTCCGTCCGGTGGCACTCCAGCTCGCCGGGGACGGCCTCGCGCAGCGCCTCGAGCCGCCGCGGGGAGGCCACCGCGACGAGCCGTCCGCCGGGCGGGGCGGACCTGAGGAAACCGCCGCCCGCCGCCAGGAACTCCGTCTCCTCCCGGTAGGAGAAGTGCCGGTGGACCAGAAGCCTCTGGTCGTTCCGGACAGCGGGCACCGGTCAGGCCTCCTCCACGTGGATGCCGGGCATTCCCCCCCACCCTGCCGCATGGATCAGTTCGACGATCGGCTCGGGTACCTCGCGGAGCATCAGCTGGCGCTCCCGGCCCCGCGGGGACGTGCGGGCGTCGAGCATCACGCGCAGCCCCGCCATGTCGCAGAAGTCGACGTCCGCCAGGTCGAGGCAGAGCAGGTCGGTGCGCTCGCCGAGCCGCTCCAGCGCCGCGGCCAGCGCCTGGAACGTCGACTCCTCGACCGTGCCGTGCAGGGACAGGCCCGGCGGCAGGAAGAGCGGGGAGATGCGCAGGACGCCGTCGTCGTAGACGTCGTCGGCCCGGACGTTGCCGCTCTCGTGGACGCCCAGGAGGTGCTCCAGGGAGCGGCGGCCGAACCAGCGGGTGTCGTACTGGCACAGCGCCATCGCGTTCACCGGGGCGCTGCGGAAGACCGCCTCGATCTTCTCCTCGAACTCGGCGAACCGCTCCGAGCCGGGCCAGCCCCGCAGGGAGAACGTCTTCTCGCAGGTCAGGCGGAGGCCGGCGTGCTGCTGGAGCATCGCCATCTCCAGGTGGTTGCCGAACATGGCGACGACCTCGTCGGGGTCGAACCGCCCGGTCGACAGGTAGGCCGACGCCGCGGGGACGATCACCAGCCTGCCGTCCGCGGCCGCGCCGTCGAGGTCGGCGGAGGCGGCGCCCGGCTCGGCGCGCAGCCAGTCGAGCACCGCGTCCGGCTCCCCGCCGTCCGAGACGTAGACGATCTTCTCCCCCGCGGTCAGGCCGTCGGCCACGAACGAGGCGAGGACGGACCTTCGCACGAGGTCGTTGTCGTAGGGGAGGCAGAGGTGGTCGCCGAACTTCATGCCGCCGACGGCCCTGCTCGGTGCTTTGTGCGCGCTCGGAGAGGTCATGTGGGGGGCTCCAGCGATCGACTCATAGTAGTCGGACACTAACAAACCGGAGCGCCGCCCGCCCGGTGCTTCGCGTGATGTGCCCGTTCTGGCCGCCGCGCAGCCCTTCCCTTCGTTTTAAGGTTGCCAAGCCGGTCACTGACGGCTCTCTTTCCTCACGCGTGGCTACCGTGCTCTGGAGGAAGGAGAACCCGATCATGCAACTGCTTGACGCGTTTGACCGCCACCCGGTCGAGGCGGCCGTCGTCGCCGGGTGCTGCCTGGTGGCGATGCTCCTGGTCATGGCCCTCACGGCGCGGGCGCTGCGCGCGCTGCGGCGCGGGAAGGTCGAGGGGCAGCGGGTGGTGACGCTGCTGGGCGCGGCGATCGCCACCGGACTCTCGGCCCAGGGCATGTACGTCTTCTTCCGGGACTCGGTCGAGGTGCCGCCCCTGCTGCGGATCGTGTTCTTCGCGTTCCTGGAGATCATGGTGCTGGGCTCGGCGCTGCGGGCGAAGGCCTCGATGCAGGAGAAGTACAGCGCCGGCATCGACGGCATCGCGATGTGGACGTTCACGATCCTGTCGGCGATCCTGGCCGCCACCCACGCCCACGGTCTCGGCGAGACCCTGTTCCGCCTGTCGGTGCCGCTGGCCGCGGCGTGGGCGTGGGAGCGGGAGATGAAGCTGGAGCGGCGCCGCCGCACCGGCGTGGGCGGGCTGAACTGGACGCTCACCCCCGAACGCGTCCTCACCCGGCTCGGCCTGGCCGACCCGACCGACCGCACCGCCTCGGAGGCGGGCTCCCAGCACCGGCTGATGCGCCTGGCGCTGGCCGCCAAGAAGGCGCGCATCGCCCGCGACAGCGGCGACCGCAAGGCCTACACCAAGGCGCTGCGCAAGCTGGACAAGGCGATGGACCGGGCGGCGGAGCTGACCGGCCTGGGCACCGACGCCGGCCGCGCCCAGGCGCCCGAGGAGATCCTCGTAGGCCGCCTGGCGGTGCTCTACAACACCGAGTCCCTGCTCGACCTGCGGCCGCCCGCGCCCTGGGCGGCGCCCTCCCCCGTCACGGCGGAGACCGTCCCGCCGGTGACCAGCGTGCCGCCCCCGCCGCCGGTGACGGTGACGGTGCCCCGGCAGGCGCGCTCCCCGAAGGCGGAGCGGCTCACCGCCCCGGCGGAACGGCCGGCCGAGCGGCCCGCGGCTCCCGCGGCTCCCGCGGCTCCCGTGACGCCTGTGGCTCCCGCGGCGCCCGTGGCTCCCGCGACACCTGTGGCTCCCGTGGCTCCCGCGGCGCCCGTGGCTCCCGCGGTGGACCCCGTCCCGCAGGCTCCGGCTCCCGCCGCGGATCCGGTTTCCGTCCCGGCTCCTGCTCCTGCTCCGGCGCCCGCGCCGCCTGCCGAGCCCGCGCCGGACCCGGCTCCCGCCCAGGACCCGGCCCCGGCGCCGTCCGCGGCGAAGGCGGCCCGCGCGGCGACCGCCGAGGCCGACTCCATGGCCGCCGCCGTGCGCAAGCGCCAGCCGGCCGCCGCCGCCGCGGCCGAGGACGCCAAGCCCCTGGACGACCCGGACGCCCTGTGGCCCTTCCCACCGCGCCGCGGCCGCCGTACCGCGACCACCGCGACGCGCACCGCCTCCACCCGCGTGAAGCGCGCGGACGGCCAGGGCGCCGAGGGCTCCTCGGCCGGGGACGCCGCTCCTGCCAAGCCGGCCCGCCGTCCCCGGACCGCCCGTCCCAAGACGGCGGAGTGACGCGGCCGCCCGGAGCCGCGGCGGATTTACAGGCCCAGCCGCTGGGCGTGCCGGTCGAGGAAGGCGCGGACGTCGTCGGCCGGCTTGTCGGGCAGGCCCCAGATGATCTCGGTGACACCGGCCTCCGCCCAGGCGGCGATGGTCTCGGGCGAGAGGCGGGCGGCGGCCAGGACGCGGACCTCGGGTTCGCCCGGGCGGCCCGCGTCCGCCCAGGCTGCGCGCAGCTCGGCGATCTTGGGCAGGACGTCCCGCTCGGTGGGCGTGGTGATCCAGCCGTCGGCGTGGGCGGCGATCCAGGCGAGGGTCTTCGGGCCGCCGCCCGCGCCGATCAGCAGGGGGATGTGCGGCCGCGCGGGCTTGGGCCAGGCCCAGGACGGGCCGAAGGAGACGAACTCCCCGGCGTAGGAGGCCTGCTCCCGCGTCCACAGGGCGCGCATCGCCTCGATGTACTCGCGCAGGACGGTGCGGCGCCGGGCGGGCGGCACGCCGTGGTCGGCGAGCTCGTCGGTGTTCCAGCCGAACCCTGCGCCCAGGGTGAGGCGGCCGCCGGAGAGGTGGTCGAGGGTGGCGAGGGTCTTGGCCAGGGTGATGGGATCGGACTCCACCGGCAGCGCCACGGCCGTCGACAGGCCGATCACCGAGGTGGCCTGGGCCGCGGTGGCCAGCGACACCCACGGGTCGAGGGTGCGCGCGTAGCGGTCGTCGGGGAGTTCGGCGCCGCCCGTGCCGGGGTGGGCGGCCTCGCGGCGGACGGGGATGTGGGTGTGCTCCGGCACGTAGAAGGTGGCGAACCCGCGGTCCTCCGCGGCTTTGGCGGCTTCGGCGGGCGTGATGCCCCGGTCGCTGGTGAAGAGCACGATGCCATGGCGCATGGGATGATTTTAGAACGTGTTCTCTTTCCACCGGGCGGTGCCCGGCCGCCGGTGCGCGATCATGGATCGGCCCTATGAAAACCTAATATCCTTCTGCGAGAATGCTACTCTCATGAAAGGGGAGGCCGCGTCCGCCGCCCGGGCGCGCGTGCCCTTCACCTCATGGCCGGCCAGGACACCCACGCGCTCGCGGTGCCGACAAGGGAGCAGGAACGTTGAACCGGTTCGAAGAGATGAACTTTTTCCAGGACCCTGAGCTGGTCGCCGACCCGTATCCGTACTACGAGCACCTGCGCGGCAAGTGCCCCGTGACGCCCGAACCCCACCACGGCGTGGTGATGCTGACCGGGTACGACGAGGTCGTCGAGGTCGCCCAGGACGCCGAGCGGTGGTCCTCCTGCACCTCGGTCATCGGCCCCTTCGCCGCCTTCCCCGTCCCCCTGGAGGGCGACGACGTCAGCGGCCTGATCGAGGAGCACCGGGACAAGCTCCCGATGAACGACCAGCTCCCCACGTTCGACCCGCCGGTGCACACCAAGCACCGCGCCCTCCTCATGAAGCTGATCACCCCCAAGCGCCTCAAGGAGAACGGCGACCGCCTCGCGGAGTTCGCCGACGGCGTCCTGGACGGCTTCCTCGCCGGCGGCGAGGGCGAGGCGATCAGTGAGCTGGCCGTGCCCTTCTCCCTGTACGTCATCGCCGACCTGCTCGGCGTGCCCGAGGAGGACCGCGACCGGTTCGCCGCGGTGCTGCAGGGCAAGGACGTCGAGACGAGCACCCTGGGCAGCACCGAGGGCCAGCTGTCCCACTCCCCGATGGAGTTCCTCTACAAGAGCTTCGTCGACTACATCGAGGACCGCCGCCGCGACCCGCGCGAGGACGTCCTCACCGCCATGGCGCAGGCGACGTTCCCCGACGGCTCCCTCCCCGAGGTCATGGACGTCGTGCGCGTGGCCGCCAACCTGTACTCGGCGGGCCAGGAGACCACCGTCCGCCTCATCAGCTCGGCGCTCCAGATCCTCGCCGACAACCCCGACGTCCAGCGGCGGCTCCGCGAGGAGCCCGGGCTCATCGGCAACTTCATCGAGGAGACGCTGCGCACCGAGAGCCCGATCAAGGGCGACTTCCGGTTGTCGAAGGTGCCGGTCACCGTGGGCGGCGTCGACCTGCCCGCCGGCACCACGGTGATGCTGATGAACGGCGCCGCCAACCGCGACCCCGCGCACTTCGAGGACCCCGCCGTCTTCGACCTCGAGCGCAAGAACGCCCGCCACCACATCGCGTTCGGCCGCGGCGTCCACACCTGTCCCGGCGCGCCCCTCGCCCGCGCCGAGGCGAAGATCTGCCTGGAGCGCCTCCTGGCCCGCACCACCGACATCCGCGTGTCCGAGAAGGTCCACGGCCCCGCCGGCGACCGCAGCTACCAGTACCTGCCCACCTTCATCCTCCGGGGCCTGATGAACCTGCACCTGGAGTTCACCCTCCCGGAGGCCGAAGCCTGATGCGTGTCGAGATCGACGACGACAACTGCCGGGGCCACGGCGTCTGCTGCGCGGTCTGCCCCGAGGTCTTCGACATCAACGACGACGGGTACGCCGTGGTGCTGCTGGACGTGATCCCCGCCGGTCTCGAGGCGTCCGTCCGCAAGGCCGCGTCCGGCTGCCCCGAGCGCGCCATCACGGTGAGCTGACGCACTCCGCCGCGCCCGTGCCACCCTTCGGGCGCGGCGGCTCCCCCTCAGCCCGCCGGCGCGCCCGTCGCGTCGGACAGGGACGTGAGGGACGGCGAGCCTCCGTTGAGGAGGTGGTCGCCGACGGAGCGGGCGCGGAAGACCTCCGGGTTGTGGGAGGAGACCGTACGGGCGTTGCGCCAGTGGCGGTCCAGGGCCCGGGTCTCGCTGGTGGCGGAGGCTCCGCCGACGCGGAACAGGTCGGCGGTGGCCTCAGGGTGTGTTCAATGACCACCAGTTTCCCCTGATGAACGGCAGTTTCTGCCGCCCAATAGTCCTCTGTCACGGCCTCACCCAATCGCTCCAGGTCCTGGAGGTGTTGAACGGCCAGGGCGGCTTGGCGGACTGCGGCAACCACGCCGAACGCCAGAACGGAGACCTCCCCGATCACCTGCTGGACTTGTGGACCCTCGCGAGGCAGTGCCACGCGGGCCCGAAGCCGTAGCGGGTGCGCCGTCTGACGAACGCGATGCGGTCGCGCAGGAGCTGCGGCAGATAGGAGTCGGCTTTGCCCAGTTCGATGAGGAGGACGTTAACGCCCTCGGCATTGCGGGTGACGAATTCTTGGTCCGTGGGAGAGGGCACCGAACTTTCCTCTCCAAGGTCTTCGCAAGCTCGTCCCAGGCGTCGGGTGCGGTAGAGGAGGTCTGTTCGGTGTCCGGGCACCTCCAATGGCCGTGGTTGATGTGGGAGACACCGTTCATAGCGAACGCGGTCAACTTCTCGACCTTGAAGGGCCGAGCTCACAGCTCTTCACCACACCTGGCAGGTGTGGTTCAGGCCGCGTCGCCGGCAGCGTGACTCACTGCCCAGACCGCCTCACCGCGCTGGGCGATGGTGCAGCCTGCGTTCACATCGGCGTGCTCAGCGAAGCCGCACGACGTGCAGAGGAAAGTGGACTGATCAGGCCGGTTGCCCCGGCTGATGTGATGGCAGCGGCTGCACTCCTGCGAGGTGTGCCGGGGGTCGACGAACACCACCGCCACCCCCGCCAGAGCAGCCTTGTAGGAGACGAATCCGCCCAGTTGCGCGAACGACCAGGAATGCAGCGTGGCCCGCTGGGGCTTGCGGAGCCGTACCCTGTCGCGGATACCGCCCAGGTCCTCCAGGGCGACACCGCGGCAGGTGCGTTGAGCCTCGGCCACGATCTTCTTGGCGATGCGGTGGTTGGTGTCGGCCGCGAAACGCGCCTCCCGGCCCGACAGCTTGCGCAGCAACCGCTTGGCGGACTTGGTGCCCTTCTTCTGCAGCTTCTGGCGCAGACGCCGGTTGCGGTGGCGGACCTGGTTGAGGTGCTTACCTGCGTACCGGTCGCCGTCGCTGGTGGTGGCGATGTTCACGATGCCCAGATCCACACCCAGAAAGGCGACCGGATCGGCCGGCGCGGGCTCGGGAACCTCGCAGGTGGCGTACAGGTACCAGTTACCACCCCGCAGCACCAGGTCGGACTCCCCGCGCCGGTGGGCGGTGAGCATCTTCAGCTGGGCGGGCGAGCACTGGAACGCGATGCCCTTCACGCGGCCGCAGACGGTCCAGATCGACACGGTGCGGGCCTCCAACTGCCAGGACAGGCAGCGGTCGTCGAACGGCTGGGCGGCGTCCTTGCGGAAGCGAACCGGTTTGGACTCCACGACTTTTCGTCGCTTGGAGCCCTCAGAGCCGTAGTTCCCGGCCGACAGGTTCGCTTTCAAAACGGCGTAGGCGTCAGCGGTCTTGCGGATCACATGGAGAGCAGGCTGGGCGGACAGACCCATCGCCTTCACTTCCCCGTACACCAGCCGCTGAAGCGGCATCCTGCCCTGAATACCGGTCTCGAACGCACGGCGAGAGACGTGGTCAGCGGCCCGGTTGCAGGCATGCAAAGTCTCCCGGAGAACCACCGCGGTGGCCTCGTCCGGAAGGAGCTTCACCTGCACCACCAGCTTCACGCACCCAACGTAACGCCTCGAACACACCAGCGAGCTGGTTTTCGGGCCCGGCATACACAGAGGAGCGAAACGTCCCCTCCTACCTGCATGTACATCTTGTCTTCGTCGCCAGATACCAGCGTGGCGTCCCCACCAGCGCCCTACTCATCTGCTTCCGCTCACTGCGAGCACGCTATGCGGGACGGGTGCGCCCGACTCGCGGCGCCCATCTGCGAGGGGAGTAGTTCCTCCCGGCCGTGACGGCCCAGATTCCTTACTGAATCGCGTTGAACTTCAGCGGAGGGAGGGTCATGGGAGTCGCTTTCTGGTCTCGTCAGGCGATGTCGGCGAGCGCGGGGCGGCTGCCGAGCGCTTCGGAGAAGGTGTCGAGGACGCGTTCGAGCTCCACGCGGGTGGTGGGCTCGATCTCCAGGGAGCCGTCCGGCCCGGTGGCGAGGTGCTTGTCGAGGGTGAACCAGCCCGGGACGATGTGCGTGGCGCCCATGGACGACAGCACCGGGCGCAGGGCGTAGTCGATGGCCAGGACGTGGGCGGTGGAGCCGCCGGTCGCCAGCGGCAGCACGGTCTTGCCCTCCAGCGCGTACTGCGGGAGCAGGTCCAGCAGGGACTTCAGCAGGCCGGAGTAGGCGGCCTTGTAGATGGGGGTGCCGACCACGACCCCGTCGGCCAGTGCGAACGAGCGGGTGGCCTCGACGATGGCGGGGTGGCCGAACTCGGCGCGCAGCAGCGGCTCGGCGGGCAGGTCGCGCACGTCGAGCGGGATCACGTCGTGGCCCTGGGCGGCGAGCCGGGCGTCGAGGTGGCGCAGGAGGCGCGCGGTGCGGGAGGTGGCGGAGGGGCTTCCGGACACGGAAAGGACGACGGCCATGGGGTTCTCCTCGAAGGTTGCGACCACGACCGATTAGAACTAATCCTACTGAAAAAGTCGAGTATGGATCGGCGATAGCCCGCCAGGGTTTCCCTTGCAGCGTGTCCGCAGGCCAGAGCCCCGGCGGGCGGACGCCGGCGGTGCGAGGGGAGGCCTATAGCGGCATCGGAAACACCTCTTCGACCGGCGCGTCAACCCGTGGTTATGGTGGCGGCCATCCCGACAAGGCATACCGGAGCAGCCCATGACCGACCCATCCCCGCCCGCCGCCGAACCCGTCCACGTCATCCGCGACGCCGCCGAGGCCGTCGAGGCGGCGGCGCGGCTGGCCGCCGAGTTCCGGGAGGGCGCCGCGGAACGGGACGCGCAGCGGAGGCTCCCCCACGAGCAGGTCGCGCGGCTGTCGGCCAGCGGCCTGCTCGGCATCACCGTGCCGGCCGGGCACGGCGGCGCCGACGTGCCCGTGCGCACCCTGGCCGAGGTGATCCGGCTGCTGGCCACCGGCGATCCCAGCCTCGCCCAGATCCCGCAGAGCCACTTCGTGTACATCAACGTCCTGCGCCGCCAGGGGACGCCCGAGCAGCAGAAGTTCTTCTTCGGCGAGGTGCTCTCCGGCAGGCGCTTCGGCAACGCCCAGTCCGAGGCGGGCACCAGGCACGTCCAGGACATCCGGACCCGGCTCTCCCCCGCGGGCGACGGCTCGTACGTGCTCGACGGGCTCAAGCACTACTCGACGGGCGCGCTGTTCGCCCAGTGGATCCCCGTGCTCGCCCGGGTCGAGGACGGCTCCCTGCACGTGGCCTACGTGCCGCGCGACGCCGAGGGCGTGACGGTCGTGGACGACTGGAACGGCATGGGCCAGCGCACCACCGCCAGCGGAACCGTCCGGCTGGAGGGGGTGCGGGTCCCCGCCGACCGGGTCGTCCCCCACCATCTGACGTTCCAGGGGCCGCAGGTGCACGGGGCGGTCGCCCAGCTGCTGCACGCGGCCATCGACGCGGGGATCGCCGCGGCGGCGCTGGCCGAGGCCGCGGAGTTCGTCCGCACCAGGAGCCGCCCCTGGTTCGAGAGCGGGCTGGACAGCGCCGTCGAGGACCCGCTGCTCGTCCAGCGGTTCGGCGAGCTCGGGCTGCGGCTGCGGGCGGCCGAGGCGCTGCTGGGCGCGGCGGGCGGCGCCGTCGACTCCGCGATCGCCGGCCTCACCGACGACACGGCCGCGGAGGCGTCCATCGCGGTGGCCGCCGCGAAGGTGCAGGCGGCGGAGGTCGCCGTGGAGGTCTCCGGAGCACTGTTCGAGCTGGCCGGGACCCGCGCCGCCGACGACTCCCTCAACCTCCACCGCCACTGGCGCGACGCCCGCACCCACACGCTGCACGACCCCGTGCGCTGGAAGCTCCAGCACATCGGCCGGTACGTGCTCACCGGGGCGCGTCCGCCCCGGCACGGGCTGCTGTGAAACCACCCCTTCCACGGAGAGACACATGAGCTTGCAGTTCCACTGGTTCCTGCCCACCTACGGCGACAGCCGCCACGTCGTCGGCGGGGGCCACGGGCTCCCCGCCGGCGCGGCGGGCGGCCAGCGGCCCGCCGACCTGGGCTACCTCACCCAGATCGCCCGCGCCGCCGAGCAGGTCGGCTTCGTCGGCGCGCTCACCCCCACCGGCGCCTGGTGCGAGGACGCCTGGCTGACCACCGCCTTCCTCGCCCGGGAGACCGAGCGGCTGAAGTTCCTGGTGGCGTTCCGGCCGGGGGTGGTCGCCCCCACGCTCGCCGCCCAGATGGCCGCGACCTACCAGCGCCACAGCGGCGGGCGGCTGCTGCTGAACGTCGTCACCGGCGGCGAGGCGCACGAGCAGCGCGCCTACGGCGACTTCCTGGACAAGGACGCCCGCTACGCCCGCACCGGGGAGTTCCTGGAGATCGTCCGCTCGTTGTGGCGGGGCGAGACGGTCGACTTCGAGGGCGAGCACCTGAGCGTGGAGCAGGCGAAGCTGGAGCGGGTGCCCGACCCGGTGCCGCCGGTCTACTTCGGCGGCTCCTCCCCCGCGGCGGGCGACGTCGCGGCCGAGCACTGCGACGTCTACCTCACCTGGGGCGAGCCTCCCGCGCAGGTCGCCGAGAAGATCGCATGGATCCGGGAGCTGGCGGCGCGGCGGGGGCGCACCGTCCGCTTCGGCATCCGCCTGCACGTCATCACCCGCGACACCGCCGAGCAGGCGTGGGGGGAGGCGCAGCGGCTGCTGTCCGGCTTCGACCCGCAGACCATCGCCTCGGTCCAGGCGGGGCTGGCGCGCAGCGAGTCCGAGGGGCAGCGCCGGATGCTGGCCCTGCACGGCGGCGGCCTCGACCGGCTGGAGGTCGCCCCCAACCTGTGGGCGGGCATCGGCCTGGTGCGCGGCGGGGCGGGCACGGCCCTGGTCGGCAGCCACGCCGAGGTCGCCGAGCGGATCCGCGAGTACCACGCGCTCGGCCTGGAGGAGTTCGTGCTCTCGGGCTACCCGCACCTGGAGGAGGCGTACTGGTTCGGCGAGGGCGTGCTGCCGCTGCTGGCCGCCGACGGCCTGTGGCGCCATCCCTTCGGCGCGGGCGGGGACCGGGAGGTCGGCGTGCCGTTCGCGGCGGCCGTCTGACCGCGCCCGGCCGCGTGGCCGGTGCGCGGAGACGGGTGCCACACGGCTTTTCCTATCAATTTGGTCGATTTTATTTTAAACTGGCCCCGTGCGGATAGAGCAGCTCGAATACCTCCAGGCGGTCACCCGGCTCGGCTCGCTGCGGCGCGCGGCCGAGGAGCTCCACCTCTCCCAGCCCGCGCTGAGCGAGACCGTGCGCAACCTCGAACGCGAGCTCGGCGTCGGCCTCCTGGAGCGGCGGCGGTCCGGCGCGAAGATCAGCGACCGCGGCCGGGAGCTCCTGCCGTACATGGAGGGCGTGCTGGAGGCGGTCGACCGGCTGCGGCGCGCCGCCGACGAGCAGCACCGCGCCGGCCGGACGGTGCGGCTGGGCACCGTCAACACCGCGACGGTGCCGCTGGTCATCCCCGTCATCCGCACGTTCCGCGCGCTGCACCCGATGACGCAGGTGGAGGTCGTGGGCGCCCGGCAGGCCGAGATCCACCAGGGCATCGGCGAGGGCGGCTTCGACCTCGGCCTGGTCAACCTCCTGGACGGCGACGACCCGCCGCCGGACTTCACCTCCACCGAGCTGCTGCGCGGCCCGGCCGTGGTGTGCCTGCGCCCGGACGACCCGCTGGCCGCGCTCCCGGCGATCGGCACCGCCGACCTGCTCCGCAGCCCCGTGATCATGATGCGCTCCGGCTACATCATGCACCGCCTGGTGCACCGCCTCCTCGGCGGCGCCCCGCCGTCCTTCTCCTACTCCACCGACGGCGCCGAGATGGGCAAGCTCATGGTCGCCGAGGGCCTGGGCGTCACCGTCCTGCCCGAGTTCAGCGTCATGGACGACCCGCTCCTGCGGGCCGGCTGCATCACCTACCGCCCCCTGGCCCCGCCCGTCCCCCACGTCCTCCTCACCATCCAGGCCCAGCGCTCCGGCTCGGTCTCCCGCGCCGCCCGCGACCTGCACCGCCTCTTCGTCCAGCAGGCCCTCGCCCTCACCGACCCGCCCGACCGCATCCACCCCACCTCGGCCGCCTGACCGGGACCCGCGGCCCGGGGCGGCCCGGGGAGGACGGCGGACGCGCCCTTGGCGGGCGGAGGTCAGGGGGCGGGCGTGTAGGGCGGGGCGACGCCCCAGCCCCAGCGGGGGACGGGCGCCTGCATCGGGGGCTTCGCGCCGGGCTGGGAGTTGGCGAAGGCCAGGCGGGTGCCCCATTCGATGTAGCCGAAGAAGGCGGCGCGGAACTCCGGGTCGTCGGGGAGGCCGACCTCGTCGGCGGCGTCCATGAGGAGGGCGACCCAGCGGCGGCGCTGGGGCTCGGTGATGCCCTTGCCCAGGTGCTGGAGGAGCATGTGGTGGTAGCCGCCGCGCTCGTCGGTGTAGCGGGACGGGCCGCCGAAGACCTCGGACAGCCAGATCGCGACGTACCTGGGGTGCTCGGGGTCCATGTGGGCGAAGAGGGGGCCGATCAGCTCGTCCTTGAGGACCTGGGCGTAGAACGTCTCGGTGAGGCGCTCGAACGCCTCGGCGCCGCCCGCCCACGCGTACAGGCCGGGCACCGAAGACCCCTCGCCGCGCACGGCGGTGCGCTCGTAGTGGCGCATCTCCTCGATCTGCCGGACGTACGGCCTGATCTCGGCGAAGAACGCCTTGAAGTCCTCGCCGCCGCGAAAGCCCCGCATGTGGTCCTCGGCCGAGGTCCAGGTGATGCGCAGGACGTACCATTCGGGCTCTTCGACGCAGCGGGAGAGCTCGTAGTCCACGCACTGCGGCGCGGCCGCCAGCGGCACCGCGGCGCGCCCGTAGGCGGCCTCGAACTCCGCCGCGTCCCCCGTGTCGATGCGGTAGCGGATGTACTCCACGATCATGCGGACATTCCCCCAAGCCGACGATATGCGGAAAATCTAGATCACTGTAACCGCCTCTCGAACCCTTTCGACCGAACGAGAAGGGTCCCGATATATCGATGTCCGCATGCGGTCGGCGGGTCAGGCCCGGGCGTTGGTGAGGGTCTCCCAGGCGATGAACTCGCGGACGGTGCCGGGGCGCTGCTTGGCGACCATCTTCTTGGTCCAGGGGAGCTTGTTCTTCTTGTGGTACTCGCGCCAGACGATCTCGAAGGCGGTGGCGGGGGCGCCGGTGGCCTTGCTGATGCGGCCGCCGCACAGGGTCGCGGGGACGCCGGCGAGGTTGAGCCGGGAGGTCAGCTCGCTGGCGGCGACGACGCGGTCGCGCAGCGAGGGGAAGAGGTTGCGGCCCTGGATCTTGGCGGTCTCGGCCAGCTGCATCACCGCGGCGATGCCGTAGGTGGCGTGCAGGCGGTCGCGGCAGGTCTCCTGGGTCTGGCCCTTGAGGTAGACGACGTGCTGGCCCGGGGCGCACGGACGCCGGGCGTCCTCGGGCTCCTCGGGGTTGATGGTCTCGCTGCACGGCTGGTACCAGTAGTTGTCCAGGTCCCAGACGGGCTCCACGGGCTGGTGGGGCCGCGGGCCGTCGGACTTCAGGTAGAAGTAGGCCGGGACGCGCGAGCGCATCACCTGGATGCCCCGCTCGAAGGCGTGGCGGTCCTCCAGGAAGACGCCCATGTCGACGGTCGCGTCGGCCAGGACCAGGTCCCAGTTGCCGTTCATGGCGAGCCGGTGGTAGCCGTCGATCGTCCAGGGGAGGTAGTGCGTGCGGAGCATCGTCGCGAACCGGCCCGCCTGCTTCCAGCGGGTGCCCTTCGGCATCGAGTAGCGCACGATCTCGGCGGCGCGCGCCCAGCTGATCGCCGCCCAGCCCGCCTGGAGGGGGGCGTCGCCGCCCGAGCGGCCCTTCAGGGAGCGCGACCAGGCGTTCATGTAGACGCCCGACTTGCGCAGGTAGCGCTTGTCCCTGGTCAGGTACCACATGAGCGCGGTCGCGTAGGCGGCGTTGGCGTCGTGCAGCTCGGCGGCGCACCCGCCGTTGGATCCGACGCCGAACGGCTCGCAGACGGGGTGCGCCCACGGGTGCGGCTCGGCCTTGAGCGAGACGGCCGGGTCCTTCTTCAGCGCGGCGAAGGCGCCCTTGAACGGCTTGGCCTTCAGGTGCGCCCGGACGTAGTCCAGCTGTTTCCGGTCGACCTGCACGCCGGGATGCCGGAACTTCGGTCCGGCGCCGGCCCCCTCTCCGGGAGCGATCAGGAGTCCTGTCATCAGCACGCAGGCCACCAGGGCCGCAAGCGACTTTCTGCCCACTGGCGCATCTAAGCACTGACACTCCGGGAAGGTTCGCCCTCCCCCCGAATCACTCTATGATCATCTGTTCCGCGGATGTAACTCCATGAGCGTTCTTCCTGCTCCTACCCCTTTTCTCCGCATCCGGTGACCGCATCCGGGCACGCCCTTGACAGGTATCGCCGCCCATCCGGGTGCGCGTCTGCCTCTGGTTCCGTACGATCCGGGGCACAGGCCCGAGGTCGGAGATGGCATGCCTTCACGGGAGAGTCTGCGCAGGCGGCGCGCGGAGTTGCAGGCGGTCTGGACGCGGTACGTGCAGGGCGGTTCCGGACGCGCGGGCGCGGCGGAGCTGCGCGCCGACGTGGCCGAGTCGTGGCGGCGGTCGCTGGCGACGGTGGACCCGGGGCAGGGCAGCGCGCCCAGCGCGGACGACGACGCCGGGCGGCGGTGGCGGGAGTCGCCGCTGCGGGATCCGGTGCTGGCCGTGGCGGACGAGCTGCGGGCGATCACCGACGACGCCGGGTTCGTGGCGGCCGTCACCGACGAGTCGGGCACGATCCTGTGGACGTGCGGAGGGCGGGAGATGCGGCGCCGGGCCGGGGCCGTCAACTTCGCGCCGGGCGGTCGGTGGGGCGAGGAGGCGATGGGCACCAACGCCCTGTCGCTGGCGCTGCGCAACGGCACCGCGTCGACCGTCTTCTCCGCCGAACACCTCGTGCACGCGCTGCACGGGTGGGTCTGCTACTGCACGCCGCTGCACGGTCCCGACGGGACGGTGCTCGGCGTGCTCGACCTGTCGAGCACCTGGGACCGCTCGCATCCGCTGGCCATGCCCGCCCTGCGCACGCTCGCGGGCGCCGTGGAGGAGCGCCTGGCCGAACGCGGGCTGGTCGCGGGGTACGACGGCTGGCGGCTGAGCTGCCTGGGCGGGGCCGACCTGGCTCGGGGCGGTGTGCCGGTGCGGCTGCGTCCCCGGCAGGTCGAGATCCTCACGCTGCTCGTCCTCGAAGGGCGCGCGCTGACGCCGGAATTCCTGCGTACGGCGCTGTACGGGAACCGGCGGGTGACGCCCGCGACGCTGAAGGCGGAGGTATCCCACCTGCGCCGGGCGCTTCGCGGAGCGCTGTCCGTACGGCGGTACGAGCTGACGGAACTGGTCGGCTGCGACGCCTCCGACGTGCTCGCCGCGCTCCGTGCGGGCCGTACGGGCGAGGCGCTCCGCTCGTACGGCGGGCCGCTGCTACCCGATTCCGAGGCACCCGGGATCGCAGTATGGCGCGACCACATCGAGGTCGCGTTGCGGGAGGCCGTGCTGAGTTCCGCCGACCCGGAGCACGCGCTGCGTTACGGCGAACTGCATCCGGAGGATCTGGCGGTGCACGAACGCGCCCTCGCGCTCCTCGGCGAGGACCCCAGGCGCGGCCTCGTCCTCTCCCGGATCAACCAGGCGGCCCTCGACCTCTGACGCCAACCTTTCGCCAACCTCGGCGGCGCATCGTGTGCTACGTCACATCCGCGAGCGGGAAGGGGTCGTCACATGACTTACGCGAAGCCGGGGGCCGAGGGAAGCGTCGTCGAGTACGCGGCGCGCTACGACAACTTCATCGGAGGCAAGTGGGTGCCGCCGGTGGAAGGCCGGTACTTCGACAACCCCTCACCCGTCGACGGGCAGGTCTTCACGAGCGTGGCGCGCTCGACGGCCGCCGACATCGACCTCGCCCTGGACGCCGCGCACGCCGCCGCCGAGTCGTGGGGCAGCACGTCCGCGGCGGAGCGCGCGAACATCCTCAACCGGATCGCCGACCGCATCGAGGAGAACCTGGAGCGCCTGGCCGTCGCGGAGTCGTGGGAGAACGGCAAGCCGGTGCGCGAGACGCTCGCGGCGGACCTGCCGCTGGCCGTCGACCACTTCCGCTACTTCGCGGGTGCGATCCGCGCGCAGGAAGGCGGGCTCAGCCAGCTCGACGACGACACCGTCGCCTACCACTTCCACGAGCCGCTCGGCGTGGTCGGCCAGATCATCCCGTGGAACTTCCCGATCCTGATGGCGGTGTGGAAGCTCGCGCCCGCGCTCGCGGCGGGCAACGCGGTGGTGCTGAAGCCCGCCGAGCAGACCCCGGCGAGCATCCTGCTGCTGATGGAGCTCATCGCCGACCTCCTGCCTCCGGGCGTCGTCAACGTCGTCAACGGCTTCGGGATCGAGGCGGGCAAGCCGCTGGCGTCCAGCCCGCGCATCGCCAAGATCGCCTTCACCGGGGAGACCACGACCGGGCGCCTCATCATGCAGTACGCGTCCGAGAACATCATCCCGGTGACGCTGGAGCTGGGCGGCAAGAGCCCGAACATCTTCCTGCCGGACGTGACGGCCGCCGACGACGACTTCCTCGACAAGGCCGTCGAGGGGTTCGTGATGTTCGCGCTCAACCAGGGCGAGGTCTGCACGTGCCCCTCGCGCGCCCTGGTGGCGTCGTCGATCTACGACGCGTTCATGGAGCGGGTGCTGGAGCGCACGCGGGCGATCGTCGCCGGCGACCCCCTCGACCCCGCGACGATGATCGGCGCGCAGGCCAGCAACGACCAGTACGAGAAGATCCTGTCCTACCTGGACATCGGCCGTAAGGAGGGCGCCGAGGTCCTCGCCGGCGGCGGCCCCCGCACCGTCGAGGGCCTGGAGGGCGGCTACTACATCGAGCCGACCATCTTCCGCGGCACCAACGACATGCGCATCTTCCAGGAGGAGATCTTCGGCCCCGTCGTCTCGGTGACCACGTTCGACACCCCCGAAGAGGCGCTCCGCATCGCCAACGACACCCTGTACGGCCTCGGCGCCGGCGTCTGGACCCGCGACGGCAACACCGCCTACCGCTTCGGCCGCGCCATCAAGGCCGGCCGCGTCTGGACCAACTGCTACCACGCCTACCCCGCCCATCCAAGGTTCGATTCTGTTCCGTACTTGTCTAAGTGTAGCTCGATGCGGTAGGTGCCGTAGGTCCAAGTTTGACACAGGCGCGTAGTAAGTGTCTACTCCTCCTTGCACCACTTACACGAGGAGGGGGCATGGAGAAGAAGCCACTGGCCGGGTACTGCCGCATCTCCGAGGCGGACCTTGCAGAGATCCGGCGCAAGGTGAAGGACGGGGTGATCACCCCCGAGGAGGGCGCCGAAGAGGAGCGCCGAGGCGTCCTGAAGCAACACGAGGACGTTCGCGCGCTGGGTCGCCAGCACGGCCGAGAGGTTGTCATCTACGAGGACAACGACCTCTCCGCCTTCAAGCGGAACGTGCGCCGCCCTGACTTCGAGCGCATGATCAAGGATCTGCGACAGGGCAAGATCGACGGGATCGTTGCCTACGACATCGACCGGGTGTACCGGCAGCCGCGAGACCTTGAGCGGGTCATCGACATCTACGAGTCCTCCAAGCGGCCCCTCATTTTCGACACCCAGTCCGGTATGAACTTCGACCTGACCACCGGTGACGGGCGCTTCTCTGCTCGCCTCTTCGTGAACATCGCCAACAAGGCATCCGAGGACACTAGTCGGCGCATCAAGCGCGACAACCTCGCCAAGGCGAAGAAGGGCAAGTACCACGGGGGTCAGCTCGCATACGGATGGCGAGAAGATGACCGCACCAAGCTTGACCGCAAGGCCGCTGGCCACATCGAGAAGGCCATCGAGATGCACTTCGCCGGCGACCGAATGAGCACCATTATGAAATGGCTTTCCGCTCAGGGGGTCGTCAACCCGAACACCAATAAGCCATTCACGTGGGCTGGCACGAAGACTCTGATCTATCGCGCCCGCAATGCGGGAATCCGCGTCCATCTGGACGAGCCCCTCTTCGACGACGACGGCAACTATGTCATGGGTGACTGGGAGCCGATCATCTCCATCGAAACCTACGAGGCGCTCAACGAGATGAAGAATGTGGCGTCGAAGAAGCCGCAGGAAAAGGACGCGGCCAAGTACCTACTGACCAACATCGTCCGGTGCGGACGCTGCGGCAACAAGATGAACGGGAAGCCCGTCTGGGTCCGAGGCAAGAAGACTCCGAGCTTCGCCTACAACTGCACCAAGACGGACCCCGACGCCTGCGGGAAGCTGGGAGTCTCCGGGCCTCGGGTCGACGAGCTGATCAAAGAACTCGTCTGGGCGCAGGTGGAGAAGTCCCTGAAGGCACGCAAGGTTGCCCCCAAGGTCGAGCCGTGGGAGGGGGAGGCCGACCTCGCCGACGTAGAGGAGCAGATCCGCGAGATCAAGCAGCTCTGGGCAGAGAAGAAAGTCAAGGCAGCCCTCTACCTCCTCACCCTTGACGAGCTGGAGGAGCGCAAGAAGGAACTGCTCGGCCAGCGCGCCCTCCACAACGTGAGCCCGGAACTGCGGCTCGTCACCCCCGAGCTGGTCAAGAAGGGCTGGAGCGGCCTGTCGCTGGAGCGCCAGCGGAAGATCGTCCGAACCGTGCTGGCGGGCGTCATCGTCCACCCGTCTCCACACGGCCGAGGCGGAGGCTTCGACTCCAGCCGGATCGAACCGGCGTTCCTGTAGCCGAACAACCCAAAGGCACCCCCCCGCAATGGAGGGTGCCTTGGCGCGTTACGAGAGGTCCATCAGGTACAGGATCTCGTCAATCTGATCGCTGCTCAGCTCCGGGGCCTCGCTCACCCACTTGCACAGCCACTCCTCTCCGGTCATCCGAGCACCACCGCGGCCAGGATCAGGAAGGAGAAGGCCGTCGCGATCGCACTGAGCACGAAGGCGATCGACAGAAGGGCCAGCCTCACCCAGGCCACGGGACCTCCCCCGTCGAGGAGAAGAACAGCCCCCACAGCAGCCACCCGAGGGCGGTGCCGAGCACTGCGGCCAGCATGAACTCCAGGAACTCCCGCATCAGGGCGCCACCCGCCCGTGCTTGACGAACGCCTCGTAGGTGACGGGCATCAGCTCGGCGAAGTGCGCCTCCATCTTCTGCGCCACCAGCTCGATCTCGTACTGGGGGTGAGAGGGGAACCTGGCCCCCTCGTTGGTGGTGCGCAGGCTCAGGAAGTGCATCAGGCTGCGCGCGTTGCAGGTCAAGTACAGCGTCGAGTAGGTCGACACCGGCAGCACCATGCGCGCCACCTCTTTGCAGATCCCGCGAGCCAGCATGGCCTCGTAGGAACTCCAGGCGGCGTGACAGGCCCGCTCGAACATCAGCTCAACGGTGAGGTGCTGGCCCTCGTCGCCGGCCTCGAACTGGTACGCGCCGACCTTGCCCGTCTGGACCAGCGGTCGCACCAGGCTCGGCATGTAGAAGCTGGGCAGCATCTCGCGGTACCGACCCGACTCCTCGTTGATCGACGTCCCCGCCCGGTGCTTGAGCATCTGCCGGGTGACGAAGATCGGAGCCTCGACGTAGAAGGTGAAGCGCGTGTGCTCGAACGGGGAACCGTGTCGCTCGCGCATCAGGTAGTTGATCAGACCGACGTTGCCCTTCAGGTTGTCCTCGAAGGAAGCGACCTGCTCGTCCACTTCGGGACCGAGGGTCGAGACGCGGGCCGTCGTTGTCACGTCGAGGTCGTGGGCCAGGCTCCGACCGAGCTTGACGGTCATGTCCGAGCGGAACTCGATCTTGGCACTCACTTACACAGCCTCCTGTAGCTCAGCGAGGCCGCACACCTCGTCGTACTGTTCGATTCCGTAGATCTCCGTGCCGAACTTGTGGGCGAGCAGCTCCAGCTCTCCGCGGAACCGCCAAGCCTGGTCGGAGATGCCCAGTCCGGTGGTGAACACCCGCTTTGGACGCCTTCCGCGCAGTTCCCAAGGGGTGAGGTAGGTGATGACCTGCGAAGGCTTGAACTGGCGGTACAGGCTCGCCTGGACCATGTTGAAGACGACCAGGAGGTCATCGGGGTCGGCCATCAGGTGCTCGGGCAGGCTCGGGCGGCTGCCGAAGCTGATGTCCTGGTGCTTGCGGTCTCTCGGCCTGCTCACTGGCTCGCCTCCTCGTCGTCGGTCCTGCGGGTCTCGTCGAGTGCCGTCAGGCGGCTCTTTCCGAGGGCGTCGGAGCCCAGCCCCAGGACCCAGCTCCATCCGTTCTCGATCGCTCTCTCGCTCACGCTGCCTCCCTCTCTCGGTTCTTGTGGGTCAGGTGGAAGGTGCCGAACTCGCACTCGTAGTAGCGGCGCTCCCTCTCGATGCCTCGCCGTGTCCCGTGTCGGTCGGCGGTGCGATTGCGCTTGGCCTGCGCCCTGCCGAGGGCTCTGTCGGCCTGTCTCTCGTCCTCGAACCCCCGCTTGCCGCAGGGGCAAGGCCTGAAGTCGACGGTCTTGAATCCCATGGCGTCCCCTACGCAGCCGCGGCCAGGGCGACGGGCTTGGCGTCGACCAGCTCACGCATCACGGCGGCGACGAGCTTGGGCGGGGCGGCGTTGCCGATCTGCTGGTACTGGGAGCCGCTGGCGCCCTGCCAGGGGTAATCCGCGGGGAAGGACTGGAAGACTCCCGCCTCCATGTGGCTGACCCTGCGCAGCTCGTTGCCGGACAGGCGTCCGTGCCACTTATTGCGCCCGACCTTCCCGGTCACGGCGAAGGAGGGCTGAGAGATCAGCCGCTCACCCCTGCGGGAGGCGTCTCCTCCGGTGCCGTAGTTGCTGCGCAGGTACAGGCCGCCGTAGGCGGGCAGCCCCTCGTCGGCCAGCGCCTCCTCCATGCTGACCCACTTACACACCCCGGCGTCGAGGCGCTCGGGGTCGTGTGCGTAGAAGCGGCTGTGGGTGGGGGCGGGCATCGAGACGGGACGCTCCAGGTGCGCGGCCAGGAAGGCGCGCTTGCGCGTCTGGGCGACGCCGTACTGCTCGGAGTTCAGGATCTCAGCGCGCACGTGGTACCCCCACTTCTCGGCGAGGATCTCGGCGAACGCCTTCCAGATCGGCAGGACCGTGGGTACCTGCTCCAGCAGGACCCACTTGGGCCTGTGCCTGGCGATCACCAGGAGGGGCTCCAGCACCAGGACGCTGCGCTCGTCGAGCTTCTCGTCGCACACGCTGGCGATGGCGTTCTCGGGCCGGGCACCCTCGGCGACCAGCTCGGCCGCTCTCTTCAGGTGGTCGAGGGCTCGGCGTCCGTCGCCGTTGCCCGTGGTGGTGAACGTCTGGCACGGGGGGCCGGCGGTGTAGCCGTCGAGCTGTCCCCAGTTGCGCCTTCGGATCAGGTCGCTGCGCACGTCGGCGTGGAGTCTCTCGTGTCCCGCGGCTCTGGCCGTGGCCACGGCGTCCGCGTCCCATTCGACGCCGACCACGCGACCCTCGACCCCGGCCAGCCTCTTACCCGTGCTGCAACCTCCCGCGGCTGCGAAGTCCTCTCGGATCAAGTTACACACCTTTCTCTCACTTCTTCTTGGTCTTCGTCTCGGTGGCCTCCCACTTCGGGCAGGTACAGCCGGGCAACATGCACTTGCTCCGACCCGGACCTCCCGAGGTCGAGTGTGCGAAGGGCGCGTGCCCGCACTCGGGCACCGCACAGAATCCCTTGCGCCCCTTGGCGCCCTCGGTGTTGCCGAGCAGGACGCCCGGCGCGTAGAGCTTCACGAACCTGGCGGTGCCTCCCGTGCCGAGCTTGGCGGCGACCGCCTTGGCTTCCGCCTCACTGGAGAAGGGGCCGAAGTTCACCCCGTGCGCACCGCTCGGGTAGATGTGGACCATCGCGAGCCAGTCGCGGAACCACAGGGTGTCGGCCACTGCCTTGAAGATGGCCTTGGCCATCTGGTCGGCCGACTCGAAGCTGTCGTCTTCGAGCAGAGCCTTGATCTCTTCGATCTCTTCCTTGCGGGGGGTGATCCTCACGCCGCCTCGGCTCCCTTCTCCTCGGGCAGCGGGCACCGGGGCTCAACGCCCCGGCACCTCGCCGCACACCTCATGTCGCGACAGGGGTTGTCGGTTCGGGTAGCCTTCACCCGCTTCCACTTCAACTTGCACACCCCCTCTCGCTGACGTGGGTACAAGTTACACATTCGGCCCGTGGTCCGCAAGGTCTGCCCAGGTCAGAAGCTTGGACACCGCTCGACTCAGGTCGCCGAGGCTCCCGCTGTTCTCGATCACAGCGTCGAAGGGCCACTCGTCCAGAGCCGTCTCGCTACGGTGGGCCGTGCGGCCAGGCTCAACACCCGGCCGCACCACTCTCACCACCACACCACCCAGGTCCCGCACCCTCTGCGCCTCGTTCGGGAACCGCACGTCGCTGACGACCAGCGGCCTGCCATCCCACGGACCCAGCAGGGCATTGACCCAGACGTCTTCACCGAGGACTCCTCGACCCGCCTCCGTCCCCGTCCTCTGGAGCAGGGCGCGCACCTCCGGAAAGGTGCGCTTGGCCGAGTCCCACCCGTACATCCTGACCAGGGAGGACAGGCGCACAGGCGACGAGAACGGGGTCGGAACCGAAGGGTCCTGGAGCATCAGGAACTCCCGCATCCGGTCGGCGAAGGCCGCACGCTCCCACCCACGCCTCTCCAAGGCATCGGCCACGGCGTCCTTCCCGGACCCGGCATACCCGCTGAGTCCGATCAAGGGGGTCGTCATCAGGCAGCCACCCCACTCCGGGCGTAGTGGTCGAGTTCGCTACGCGCCGCTTCCTCGGCCGTCTCGATCCCGTACAGGTTCCCGACCCGCTCGACCTCGACCCAGTCCAGCTTCGTGGAAGGCTCGACGTCAGGGTCGACCGCGACCCACGTGGTCAGCTTCTCGACGACGCACTCGTACACCTCGCCGGCCGCCCACTTCCGGTACACCTCGATCTGCGACTCGATGTCCTCGACCACCTCCCCGTGCGTCAGGTCGTCGCGGGCGATCTTCTCGCCCGTCACGTACCAGATGCCCGACGAGCCGGGGCACTGCGTGTCCTCGACGCACACCGCACCGTGGAACATGCGGGCGTACCGCTCGAACACCTCACCAGAGTGAGCGCTGTCCTTCACTCGGTCCCACACCCAGCCCAGCGGGCCAGTCTCGTCCGAGATCGGCAGGTACCGGCCTCGGTCGTCGTCGGTGGTGACGACGTGCGCGAGCTGGTCGTACTCGTGATTCGGGTTGCGGGCATCCTCGTCGAGGACGATGCGGACCCGCCAGCGCGGGCCGCTCATCATCGTCATCACCGTCGTACTCACTTGCCCTCGCCCCGGTCGGCCTGGAGCAGGGTGCCCCGCAGCCACTCGCGATGGTCGTCCATCTGCTGCCCGTGAACGCGGCGGTAGTCGGCCGCCATGTTCGGGTGCTCCGAGAACGCCTCGCGGGACTCGGCGGGGAAGACCTCCTCGAACAGCTCTATGTAGAGTCCTGCCGCAGCCGACGTCAGGGGGGCGGACTTGCTCGCCCGTGCCAGCGCCGCGATCATCTCGGGGCGAGTCGGCGGACGCAGGTCACGGCCCTCTGCCACCCGGTCGAGCAGCTCGACGCAGTGCGCCCGGTACAGCATCTCCGAGTCGGCCAGGAACCCCGGCTTCAGGTGGCGGAAGGTGTTCCAGATCGGACCGCGCTCCCCCACCGGCTCACCGTGGCGCTTCTGCGCCTTCTCGATCTCCTCCTCGGCCACCTCGAAGAGGCCGAAGACTCCCGACAGGGAGTGCTCCAGCGCAGCGAAGTCCGCGGTCAGGTCGTAGGTCACTCTGTGTTTCCTCTCTACGCGGAGGCCGAGACGAGCGCCCCGGCGTCCAGGTCGGCCAGCATCTTCAGCGCGTACTTCAGCTCTGCCTGCGCACTCAGCGCACGCTGGCGCCAGTACCGGGAACGCTGCTCGAACAGCAGGCGCGCGCTCTCGTTGCGCCAGTCGTGACGCTCGGCCTCGAACTCGGCCAGCGCCCGATCGGTCAGGTCCAGGAGGATCGAGCGAGCCTTCACCGAAGACCCGACCTCGTTGCCCTCCTCGTTGAGGTAGCCGTCACGCTCCGAGCAGACGTCTCGCTGCCAGATCCGCACGCCCTTGACGCGCTGGCTCGGCGGCGTCCACAGGAACTCCTCGTCGATCCGGTACTTGCGACCGCGGATCACCAGGTGTCCGGGCGCGTCCTCCTCGTCGGTGGTGACGAGCACCTTCGGCCAGTCGAGGGTCTCCGTCTTGTGCTCGGTCTCGTTCCAGCCGATCACGTCCCGTCCGGGCAGGATCGTCACGTACACGGTGCCTTCGGGCACCACGTAGGCGAATCGGTTATCGGTCATGGCGTACTCCGTCCTTGGCAGACTCATCGGTAGGGGGATGCCAGCCCCCCAGACCCCCTTCCGGGGGGTTTCGTCGGGTCAGGACAACTCGAAGATGGGCTGGCCGAGAGAGGTGATCTGCTCGACGAGCTTGGACATGCGCGCGGTGCGCGTCTCGATCTCGGCCTCAAGCCGGCTGATCACCTTCTCCTCGCCGTGCAACTCATCGCGCAGGCCGAGGACCGTGCTCACTGCCTGCCACTCGGGCTGATCGGCCTCGAACTGCTCCCGAATCTCCAGCTCGATCGCGTACAGGCGGGTCCGGGCGGCGGTCTCGTAGCCGACGGGCTGGCCCTTGTCGTTCCAGTAGCCGGTGTTGTAGCCGTCGTGTTCGGTCCGCCAGTAGGGGCCATCGCCCCACCGGCTCGTCGCGAACTGGAACCGCTGCTTCAAGCGGTACCGGCGCCCGCGGATCTTCAGGAAGCCAGGTTCGCGACCCGACTCACCGAAGGTGTCCGTCGTGATCTCAATCCGCGCGCCCTTCTCCCGGCTGTGCCCTTGCTCCAGGGTCGCGGCCAGGATCACCACGTTGACGGTTCCCTCCGGAACCTCGAAGGTGAAGACGGTCTCCATACTGCTCTCCTCTGCTACACCTGCACACTCAGGGCAGGTAATGAACGTCCTTGCCGACCATCACGGCCTCGCTGGCGGTGATCACGGGCTCGAAGGTCTCGGCGTCCACGAACGTGGACCCCTTCCACGGGTCGTACACAGCGCGCCGGTAACGCTCGTCTCGCGTCACGGCCTCGACTCCACCCCGCTCCAGGTGCTCGACCTCACCAACCACCCAGGCGTGGACGTTGCGGCGCTGCTCACGGATGCACCGCTGGCGCCCGGCCTCATGCACCTTGAACTCGGGGCGCCTCAGCCTCACGGCCGAGACGTAGTCGATCCTGTGTCCGGGCACCTTCAGAGAGATCACGTCCGGGCTCTCACCGGAGCGCAGTCTCGGGAGGTGCAGATGTGCCCATGCCCTCATGGTTGTCTCACTTTCACACCTGGTTGGCTCATCGGTACCGGAGATCCACTCCGGCAGACCTCCCTTCCGAGAGGTTTCGCCTTTGGTGTTGCGTCAGTTCTTGCGCGGGTCCAGGTACGTCACGTTCCCGTGGCGGTCGACCCAGAAGGAGAAGCCCTTGCCGTTGCCCCGGCGCCCGGCATCCCAGAAGCAGTTCACCGAGTCCTCGCTGGCGCACGGCTTGCTCGGCAGGTGCGGGCGGTCGTGAGCCTCCGTCTTCGACGGCACCGCCAGCACGGCGACGGAGATCAGGAAGGCCACGGCCAGGGCGAAGGTGTTCTTGATGATCATGGAGGTGTCCCTCTTTCAGTGCTTCTTGCGGGGTCGGTAGGTCGTACGAGTCGGGAGCTTGATCGGGGGGCGCGTCACGCGGAACCACCCCGCAGCCTGCGGAACCAGCCGGTCATGATCGGCCGTCCTTCGGCGTCGTACCAGGTCGCTCGGCTCATCCCGTTCGGGAAGTCCTTGGTGAGCGCGCGGGTCGTCGAGTCGATTCGGGACAGGAAGCCTCCGTGGTAGAAACCCCACCCGTTACGGCCGTCCGAGCAGTCCTCATCAGGGCGCTTGTGGTTGGGGAGGGGGGCGCGGGAGACCACACCCACCACCCGGTCGTATCGGCCGCTCACTGCTGCACGTCCTCGGTGCCGTTGGCCTGCGTCAGGTTCTTCAGGAGGCGGGCCTGCTTGCGCGCCAGGGTCCGGGCCTTGTCGGCGCGGCGGGACTCGAAGGTGTTGACGTTGCGCATGAAGATCACTCGCTTTCGATCGCGGCAGACTCATCGGTAGGGGGATGCCAGCCCCCCAGACCTCCCTTCGGGAGGTTTCGTCGGGTTGATCAGCGATCACAGGTCGAGGGGGATCTGTCCCTCGATCGGGCCGTACAGCAGGTGGCGCAGCAGGGCATCGAAGTGGGCGTCACGGGCAGCGCCGTAGATCTCCGCCACCACGTCCTCATCCACGTCTTCGGCCCGGTGCCAGTCGAGGCCACAGAACCGGGCGGACTCGAAGAACAGGTCACGGATGGCGACCATCTCAGCGGCGCTGTCGAGGTCGAACTCACGCTGGGCGCGCTCGATCGCCTCCTCGACGGCCGACTCGTACGCCTTCCACTCCCGTTCGCAGTAGTCCGACTCATCCAAGATCGACCCGTCGCAACGGAGGTAGTCCGCCAGCTCGGCCGCCTTGACGAAGGCCGCGGTGAACTTCAGCTCCAGGCGCTCGAAGGTCGACTCGTCGATCGAGACGTCACGCTCGACACTGGGGCCGAGCCGAACCCACGGGTCCTCCCCGCCGGCGTCGTGACGCAGGTCCCAGTGGTCCTCGCACAGGGCCACCCCGTGACCCAGGTCCGGCGAGAAGACGTTCACTTCCGCCAGGTCGTCACAGAAGATCGACGCGCAGGGGCGGGCCGTCTCGTAGACCTGGACGAAGATCTGGCGCAGCGAGCCGCAGGCGAAGTGTCGGGCGGACGAGTCGATTACGTGCTCGTCGGCGGCGTCACCCGCCGCACCCTGGATCTCCTCCAGGGCGGTCAAGTAGTTGGACTCTTCGAGAAGGTCGTCGCCACGCTCGGCCCACGAGAAGGTCGCCCCGTGGGTGGTGAACAGGCGCTCGTCCCAGAAGGCAGCGTCACGGGGCCGAGTCAGGGCCTCGCGGGCGGCCTTCTCCAGGTACTCGGAGTCAAGGTGCGTCATGGGTCGCTCCCAGTTACACACGATGCGAGCTGGCATCTTCAGGCACGGGCCACTACACCCGCACTACCTCCCTCCCGAGAGGTTTCGCCTCAGCATCACTTACACATGCTCGTCAAACTCGGTGGTCTCGATGTTCGTCACCTCGTACTCGCCGTAGGTGAACCCGTACGCCACCTCCAGAACGGGGGTGAACGCCTTGATCACGTCGAGTTCGTCGAGGGCGACCCCGTCCTTCGGGGACAGGCCGGAGACCTTGAAGGTCACGGTGTACTCGACGTCGTACTTCGGCTCCAGGGGCTCGACACCCAGGTTGTCCAGGTAGTCATTCGCGTCCTCGCGAGCCACCACACCATCGTCCACCAACTCGGCGAAGGTGGACCGGGTGGCCTGCTCCAGCCCCTGGAGCTTGTAGGTCTCGACGGCCAGGAGTCGCTCCAGTTCGGCGATCCGAATGTCGCGAGGGTCCTTCTCCAGGGACACGGGGGCGGAGATCGGGGTCACGGCGACTTCGTAGCGCATGGCACTCTCGCTTTCGCGATAGGGGGATGGGATGGCAAGGCTCAGTGATCTGCACGCAGACTCATCGGCACCGGAATGCCAATCCGGTGGACACCCGTAATGAGGGGTGTTTCGTCGTACCCCCTCCCCCGGAGATGTCCAGTCAGGGAGGGGGCGCAGATGTCTCCCGCTAGGTACGCGACCGACCGGTCACGGGAGACGGGTCTTGCAGGGGGGGTAGGCACACAGGCCGGCTGATCATGAGGGCACTACTCCCCCCGTCCTCCTGTGGATTCCGGGGTAGCCGGTGCTGTCCTCGCGATCCCGTCGCGCGTCGAGCCAAACCTGTGTGATTGCGTAACGCATGTCATTCCTTATAGGTCAGGGCACGTCCCTCTGACGTGTCCCGAAAGACAGCTCATCCATGAGCGGCATCCGGCCCTCATGGGCGGTGGTTCATCAGTGATGGCTGGCATCATCGGCGCCCGGACACCACTCCGGACGGACATCCCGTGATGAGGGGATGTTTCGCCATGCGGGATGCGCAAGTTACACACCCCGCCACGAACTACAGGCGTTCCATGAAGACCACGTCCGGCTCACCGGGGGTCCAGTTCGCAACCCTGGCCACCTCCCAGAACCCGTGACGGGCGTACAGCTTCGGCAGGTAGCCGTCGAAGCAGTCCAGGCGACGCGCCCCATTGGCGACGGCGTGAGACACCAGGGCCTCACCGCGCCCACGCTCCAGGGAGAACACCCCGATCAGCTCGCCGTTGTGGGCGACACCGAACCCGGACCTACCGTCAGCGCTCACGTAGTACGTGGCGGTTTCCGGCATCTGCTCCGGCGTCGAGGTCATGTCCGCGATCAGGGCCGACTCGTTGCGAGCGTGACCCAGCATGGCGCGGAAGATCTCCAGGGAGACGCGACGAACTTCAAGCATGATGCACTCCTCGATTGAGTAGCGACACTCACACACCTTGTGCGTGTGAGACAGTAGCCTCCCCTGGCACGACCCAGGACCCGAGACCAAGTCTCGGCAGAGGCCCCCAGGACTCATACGTCCTGGCAGGCACGATTGACATCCGGCCAGGCTGTAGCAAGATCAGCCGGCCCATCGTGCTCGGGCTGGAGATCTCGACCTGGCGGGGAAAGTTCGCCGTCCACTGTTCAGTTCTCAAGAATCGGACTCGCAGGACCGTCTCCCCTTGCGGGGTCGCGGCGTCTTGCGATGTCAGCGACACTATCACACTCGCTAGTGTGCGTCAAGCTGTGCATGTTGCTCAGCGTCTCTCGCGTCTCCCGTGCCACCCCGTTAGGTCGCCTATCCCGTTGGGCATAGCGGCGTCCTCCCTACGCTTCAGCGCGATCATCGGGAAGGGTGGCAAAGTGGGAGCCGGATGCCGGCTGATCTTGGGCATGGCGGTACCGCTTGAGTACCCCGAAGGGCCTTATCCGCTCGATACCGTGCGCCGTGCCCGTTGGTCTGCTGCTCTCCCTCGCGGGAGATCCGGGCCGTGTTTCAGTCCCGGTGTGGCCGATCTTGTGATCAGCTACCCGTCGTCGCCTTGGTAGGCCGTTACCCCACCAACAAGCTGATAGGCCGCGTGCCCACCCTTGGCAGGTTCCACACCCTCCCCATGCGGGGGAGTGTCGTATCCGGGGTCACCCCCGGTGCCAAGGCCAGGTTGCACACGTGTTACTCACCCGTACGCCCCCCGTTCGGGGGACTTGCATGACCAGGCGACTTACCGGGCGCGAGGCCCGTGCGCTGCACCTTGCTTGCACACACTGTTGAGTTCTCAAGAAACGCTGTCTTGCTGTGTTGCTGTGGCTGAAGCCTAGCAGGTTTTCGGTCGGTGTGCAACTTGTGCTTCCCGGCCGGTCCTGCTGGTCCTGCCCCGCTTCCCGGTCTCCCGTTCGGCGTGGCCACAGCTTGGCACACTTGCACAGCTCGTGTCAACACGACCCCCGAAAGTCGGGCTTGAGCTGGGCAAACGCGCCGCGTGGCGGGGGTCTGGGCGCCCCTGATCCTGCCCTGTAGGGCCGTGCCTGCCTGCCCCGTGCCGTGCCCGTGCCGTGCCGTTCGTCGCCCCGTAGGGCCGTGCCTGCCGTGCCTGCCGTGCCCGTTCCCCCCGGTCTCAAGATCAGCCGGCCTGCCCCGTCCGGGCGCGTTTCCGCTGGTCAAGCCGGGAATTCGGGGGGATGGCGGCGGGGTGGTCGGCGCGGTGGTCGGCGGGGATTCGGCGCGTTTGCGCAGGTCAGGCGGGGTGCGGGGGGTGGGGGGAGACCCCGAGCCGGCCTGACGGCCGACCGCCTCGTCTTAGCCGCTCGGATTCCGCCACGGTTTCAGGGTCGATCAGAGGGGCGGTGGAAGCGCCGCCAAACCACCCCTGAGCAGGGGCGACGGCGGGTTAGAGGGGTGATCGGCGCCGTCAGAGTTCGCCGCGCTTCGCCTTGGCCACGTGCTCGGCCGTGATCTCGACGTCGGGGTTCGCCTCCTTGAAGGCGAGCAGTCGTCCGTGGACAGAGTCCGCGGGAGGAGGGGTGTCTACGATCTTCACGCCGAGGACGATCTCGGCGAACTGCTTGCCTGTCTCGTGTGCGTCTGAGTTGCTCATGTGGGCGAGTGTAGCAAGAGGCTTGCCCTGAGCCCCAAGGCTTAATGGGCTGGCGTCAGCCAGCCCCTGAGCGCTTCGTAGGGGGAAGACCTGGTAGGCCCCCCGAAGGGGGGCGACTTCGCCAACACCTTCGCCGTCGCTTACGACTTCGCCGCTGCCCTATGTGTAAGTGTGACCAGAGTCACACGGGTTCGTCTTTGCCTAACCAAGATCGTTTCCCGGATATATAAGTGTAAGTAGCTAGACAGTAAGACGAAATCGCAGGCCAGAAGGCTTGAGCCCCCTTGCGGGGGCTCGATGAGACTTACACCTACACAGGCTTAAGTGACAGGCGGTAAGCGGCTAGCTACTTACTACTTACAAGTAGAGGCACCGAGACACCCCGAGTCCACGCAAGAGACCCTTGCACACGTGGTCGGGGCCAAGCTCCACACCACCCAGGGAGGTGCCTCGATGCCGAACTGGAAGGGCTCAGACAGACGTTCGCGCCTGCCTGACAACTGGTCCCAGCTTCGGCGCCGAGTCCTCAAGCGGGACGGTCATCGCTGCACTGCAAGGGACGCCTACGGCGTTCGGTGCGACGAGGCCGCGACGGATGTGGACCACGTCCGGCCCGGTGATGACCATCGAGAGGCCAACCTGACCTCACTCTGCGAGTGGCATCACCGGGCCAAGTCCTCCCGAGAGGGAGGGGCGGCGAGAGTCGCCAACTGGCGAAGGCACGACAAGAGATTCCGCAGGGCCGAGGATCACCCCGGCCTGCGGTGACCTACGTCAGGCGACCGGGGGGCCGGCCTGCTGGGGGTCGATCGGAAGCACCTGCCCCGGCGTGATCTGGGGCGCCCTCTGCTCGGGCGCCTTGTTCAGCACGCCGTACACACCGGTCAGCGAATCGGCGACAACGGCGCGGTCGGCAGGCGAGGCCCCGGCCAGCATCTCCTTGGCAAGGAGTCGGCGAAGGCGATGATCGAGGATCAGCTTCGTCATGTAGATGACGAAGGACATGGCCGCTACGACGACCACGGGAACCCACCATTCCACGGAATTCCACTCCCGTACTCGGCTGGCCGAGCGGGGCGGACATGCCTCAGCTCGACCAGATTTCTCTGGTTGAACTGAGTGCCCATTCCGGTATCAGAGGGATCTCAGGAAATGCTTGCTTCGGCCCTAGCAGACCAAGCGAAGCGGCGCCCCCTACGGCATCACGTCATCGGCGGGCGAGTCTCCTACCGGCGAAGCTCACCCCTGCTAATTCCACCTACATGGTGTTGTTTCAGCAGGCTAGCACGGCGAGCCTTCAGGGCGCACGGGAACAGGAAATTACTCCTAAGTAGCCAGAACATCCCGAATCGGTCCTTGCATTAATATCAATACTGTCGGATTTTTATAAGTGCGCTGCTCCAGCCCCGCAAGCGGCTGTTGAGCCGCGCTCGGCACCCCAGGGTTCCCTCTCCCCTGGCGCGGTGCCCCGCCCCCTGGTGGCTCATCCCAGGGGGCTCTTGGGCGGTAGCTCAGTTGGCAGAGCAACGGTCTCCAAAACCGTCGGTCGCAGGTTCGAGTCCTGCCCGCCCAGCAAGGTAAGCCCCTCGAAAGGAGGCCCGGTGGAGTTCGACGTCTGGGATGGAATCTGGCTCGGCTGGATCGGAGCCTTCGTGGTTGTCGAGGGGGTCGCGCTCAAGCGCGGCCAGCCCGGCGACACCTTGAGCGAGAAGGTGTGGAAGTGGTTCGGCATCGGCACTAACGGCCACCACCCCAAGCGCACCACGTGGGTGCAGATTCGCCGGGTCGCCCTGCTGGGCTTCATGACCTGGCTCACCGTTCACTTCATGTCGGGCGGCTGGCTGTAAGACGAAAGGAGGTCGCCTCATGGGCGCTCGTGGCCCGGTCCCCAACCGCGAGAGCGACCTCGCCCGTCCTCGCGAGCGCAAGGGCGCGGACATTCATCCTGTGACCAAGGGCGTGATGCGCCCGGTGAAGGTTCCGAACGCGCCGAGCGACTGGCACCCCATCGCGCGCCGTCTGTGGGATTCGCTGAAGACCTCGGGTCAGGCGGACTTCTACCAGAACAGCGACTGGGCGTTCGCCTACTCGCTGTGCGAAGACCTGTCGGAGTACAAGAAGTCCCGCAAGAGAAGCGGGCAGATGCTTCAGACGATCTATTCCGCTTTCGAGCGCTTGCTGGTCGCCGAGGGCGATCGGCGCCGCGTACGCATTGAGCTGCAAGAGCCCGAGGAAGAGGGCGAGACGGCGAGCGTGACCGCGATCAACGACTACAAGGCCGGCCTCGGGCTGGTCTGAGCCCCCCTTCTCGAAGACCTTAAGGAGTACCTCTATGCCTGTCGGCCTTTCTGCTACTCGGGCGCACGCCTTCCTGAACTCCCTGTGCAAGGGTTCCGCGTTCACCCCTCCGGCTGGGGTTTACATCAAGCTGCACGTTGGTGACCCCGGAGGGAACGGGACCGCCAACCCCGCGGCCGAGACTCGTCGGGTCCAGGCCGTCTTCGCGACGGATGCCGCGAACGGCCAGATCTCGAACACGACCGCGCTGACGTGGAGCGGCGTGACCGGGAACGAGGACTACACACACTTCTCGGCGTGGTCGGCCGCCACGGGCGGGACCTTCGAGTTCTCCGGCCTCATGACCGCGAACGCGGTTCTGGTCAATGACAACTTCTCCATCCCCGTTGGGGAGCTGGACGTCGTCCAGGGCGGCCTCGCCAGCTAAGCCACTCGGGGGTGAACGATGCCTTTGCTGTCCACCCTTACCGAACACTTCAGTGGCGCCACGATCGACCGCGCCAAATGGCCGGTCGTCAGTGATGGCGTCACCCTCGTCGAGGGCCGTGCCCGCGTCGCCTCGACCGTGGACTACAACCAGATCATCTCGGCGAAGTCCTACACCCTCCAGAACAGCTCGGTCCATGTGCGCGTTCATCCGGCCGCAGCCGGTACGGCGACGACCGAGGCGTGGACTCAGATCGTCGTGCGCAGCGCGACCGAGGGCACGGACATCTGCTTCGAGCACAACGCGCTCGAAGGCGTAATCAAGTTCAGCGCGCGAGCCAACTACTGGGAAGCCACAGCGACGGCGATCCCATACGATCCGGTGGCTCACCGCTGGTGGCGGATCAGGGCCTCGGCCACTCAAACGTTCTGGGATACCTCCCCTGACGGGGTGGCGTGGACGAACCGGCGCACGGTAGCGAGTCCCCCGTGGGTTGCCGCTGAGAATGCCGGTACGAACGACGTTCAGCTCATCACTCACCGGGACGGTGGGGCGGCGGGCTACGCGGAGTTCGACAACGTCAACCACTCGCCGGTCGCATACGGCGGGGCGACTGCCACCTTCGTGGGTCTGACCGCTACGGCGGCGGGCAAGCGAGAGGTGCGCGGCTCCGCCTCGCCGACCTTCGGCGGCCTGTCCGCGAGTGCGATCGGCACCAGGACGGCGACGGGCCAGGCGTCCGCGAGCTGGTCGACGACGGCCTCGACGAGCGGGCAGCGAACAGTGCTCGGCTCGGCCTCGACGGCGCCCTCTTTTGCGGCGTCGGCTTCGGGAACGCGAGAGACCGCAGGCTCGGCCGAGGCCGCCTTCGGTTGGCTGTCTGCAACAGCCTCCGGCGTGCGGGTCATGGAGGGCTCGGGCTCGGTCACCTTCGGTGGGCTGGAAGCCTCGGCCTCGGGAGCGAGGGAGGCCCTCGGTTCGGCGTCTGCGTCGTGGTCTTTCGAGGCGACGGCATCGAGCGATTCGACTCAGAAGGGGTCGGCTTCGGCCGTCTTCGGTGGCCTGGAGGCGAGTGCCTCGGGCAGGGTCGAGCGGCTCGGTTCGGGCACGGCTTCTTGGGCGTTCTCGGCGCCCGGCATGGGCGCTCGGGACGTCGTTGGTTCGGCCTCGGTCGTGCTGTCGTTCGGTGCTTCCGCGTGGGGCGAGTCCGCTCGTTCGGGTTCGGCCGTCGCGTCGTTCGGGTTCTCTGCTTCGGCGTACGGCGTCCGTGCGGTGCGGGGCTCGGGCTCGGTCTCGTTCGCCTTCTCGGCGACGGCCAAGGCAGCCGGGTCGAATGGTCCGCTCCCGTTGAAGGGCCATCTCTTCACGGTCCCCTACGAGGACCGCATGTATGTGATCGCGGCCGAGGGCCGCACCGTTCGCGTCTGACCGATAGGAGTCCTCTTGGCGCGCTACACCAAGGACCCCGATGCGGTCCTGGACTACGTCTTCGAGTGGGGGTCCTGGCTGAACGGCGACGAGATCGAATCGTCGTCGTGGGTAGCCGATACCGGGATCGTGATCAGCACCGATCCGGCCCCCTCGATCGACGGCACGAGAACCATCGTCTGGCTTTCGGGAGGCGCGGCCTCTCGGAGCTACGCAGTAACGAATCGGATCATCACCGCGGCTGGACGGCAGGACGAACGAACCATCGTGATCGACGTCCGTAACCGCTGACGGAAGGGATGGACCTCGACGGGGGGTGAGCCTCATTTCGACTCTGACCGTCGAGGACATCGAGGCCCTTGAGCCGTCGTTCTACGGGCCTACCTGGATGAAGAATCCGGACGGCTCCTGGCTCCTCCCGAAGTACACGCTCGGGTGGCAGATTGCCGGTTGGTGCGCGGAGTATCTGCGTGCCGAAGATGGCGGCCCGTGGCGCTTCACCATGGAACAGCTCCGCTTCGTCTTGCACTGGTATGCGCTTGACGAGATGGGCCGCTTCACCAACCGCAAGGGTGTGCTGCAACGCCTGAAGGGCTGGGGCAAGGACCCCCTCCTGGCCGTCATGTGCTTGGTCGAGTTCGTCGGCCCGTCGCGCTTCTCCCACTGAAGCGCCCCGAAGGTTCCGGACAGTGGTCCCACTACAATGGGATTGTCCGGAAGGTGTTTAATTTTGGCTCGATC